>CAZHLB010000254.1:0-1796 GCA_964533005.1 uncultured Saprospiraceae bacterium | reverse complement strand
AATCGGCGGGGTGATTTTATTTTTTTTTTTACCTTATAAAAAATTAAAAATAAAGCCACCGCTCTCTAAATATTTCACATGCGCCGCCACCTCCTTGCCGCCATCCTTCTGCTTTCGCTGGCTGGACTGACCTTCATCCAGTTCCGCCTGCTCGTGGCTGGCTTGCGGCTGGAAAAAGTACGCTTCGACTACCGCACGATGGCGGCATTGCAGGCAGTGCGCCAAACTTTGAACGAGCCAAATCCTGTCTCCGACTCTTTGATTTCACTGCTGACTTTTCGTGAAAAACCTAATGCCGACACGGTTTTTGTTGCCCGTGCCCTCGACTCGTTGCTCTCGGCGGAATTGCAAAAACGAGCCGTCACCGCTCGCTTCGCCTTTGCCATCACGGAGAAAAATACCACCCTAATGTACCTCGCCAGCCCAGGTTTCCAGCCAGGTGAATTTGACTTCGGACGCTACGCTTTGCCGCTCGGCGACCGCCTCATCGCCCGCTGCCACTGCGAGCGGACGCTGCACCTCAACGCCATTCAACTCGTCAATTACCTGCTCGGAGAACTGGACTACCTCATCATCCCCTCGGTGCTTTGCCTGCTGGCAATTTTGCTTTGCCTCGGCTTGATTTTGAGTGCCTTGCGCAAGGAGCAAAAGTTGAATGCCATCAAAAACGACTTCATCAACAACCTCACCCACGAGCTGAAAACACCAGCCTTTTCTATCTCCCTTTCCGCAAAAATGGCAAAGGAGAACTTGGAAAAAGGCGACCCGGCAAAGGCATTGCATCTCTTGCAACTCATTGAAAACGAGAACAAAAAGCTGAAAGCCCACGTCGAAAAAGTCCTCGAATTGGCAAGCCTGGAAAGCCCCCGGCACAATCTGCAAAAGGAATCCGCCGACCTGCATCAACTCATCCGGGAAGTGTTGGACGAGTTTTCACCGCAGGTGGAAAGCCGCTTGGGAAAGCTTACTGCCGACCTTCGGGCGAGCGATTTTCAGGCGCAGGTGGACAAGACCCATTTTCAAAATGCCTTGCGAAACCTGCTCGACAATACCCTGAAATATTGCCCCGGCGCACCTGTCATCGAAGTGGCGACGGCGAGCGAAGGCAGGCAATTCCGCCTCCGGGTCAAGGACAATGGCATCGGCATCGCACCGGCGCAGCAGCGGTTGATTTTTGACAAATTTTACCGTGCGCCTTCTGGCGACGTGCATCAGGTAAAAGGTTTTGGCTTGGGTTTGAGCTATGTGAAGCAAATTGTGGAGGCGCATGGCGGGCGGGTGGCGGTGGAAAGTGAGGTGGGAAAAGGCTCAGTTTTCGAGGTGATTTTTCCGGTTTTGTAGAGGCGGGCTGAACCCTGCCGCTACACGGTACGTCCTATTTTTCAACCAATTGGATGAAGCAACCTACCGCTTCCGTCTCCTTCACCGGCGCTTCCCGGTTTTCCAAAATGGCTTTCAGCGCATCTTCCAACTCGGCAGTTTGCCTTGCCGCCCGACGCCTGCCCAGCGAAACGTAGGTGTCATCAATTCTCCCCCGGTAAAAAATCTCGTCCCGGCTGGCATTGTAAACGGCGACTTCTGGGGTGACTTTCACGCCCATTTTTTTCGTCCTTGTTTGAAAGTAATCCCGCTTCAACCCGAAGGGGATGCGATACTTTTCCTGGAAGGCAGCGATTTTTTCCTTTGTTGAAAAACGATTGGGAAACAAGCCAATGAATTGAATCCGGTCGGAAGCGTACAACTCGTGCAGGCGGCGCAACTCGGCGGTGTAGTTTTGAGAAATCACACAGTCTTCC
>CAZHLB010000253.1:0-8820 GCA_964533005.1 uncultured Saprospiraceae bacterium | reverse complement strand
GAGAAAAAATGAAATTTTTTCTCTCTCAAAAACCCGTTTTCCACCTGTCAGCTTTGTGCCGAACTCAACTAAACATGAAAATCCGGAAACTTCAATTTGCAGCGGCTTTTGCAACCAGCCTGCTTGTCGTCACCTGCCAATCAGGACTCATGGATTTCCGAAAAAGTGATGCCGAACAGAAAAAAGTCCTGCTAAAAAAAGGGCAAGCCAACGTCCAATTTTTAACCTACGAAACCGGCGGACGAAAAATGCACTACACCCAAGCAGGCGCAGACACGCTTCCGCTCGTGCTGTTTCTGCATGGAGCGCCTGGTTCTTCCTCTGCCATTCTTGATTATTTGGCGGATACGCAGCTTTTAAATTTTGCCCAAGTGATTGCGGTGGACAGACCTGGCTACGGCTACTCCGATTTTGGCAAGGCAGAACGCTCCCTCGAAAAGCAGGCGGCTGCGGTCAAACCAATCTTAGAAAAGCGCCGGGAAATTGGAAAAGCGGCAGGCAAGCTGTCAAAAACAATCCTGGTTGGTCATAGTTACGGCGGTCCCCTCATTGCTCGAATGGCGATGGATTTTCCGGAATTGGTGGATGGCTTGGTCATCGTCGCTGGTTCGATAGACCCCGATTTAGAGCCAAAACCTTGGTGGCAATATCCACTTGACTGGCAAGCCGTGCGTTGGATGCTGCCGACGGCTTGGCGGGTGAGTAATCAAGAAATTATTCCGCTGCGAAAAGAATTGACTGAAATGCTTCCGCTCTGGGAAAAAATCACCTGCCCCGTCACCGTCATTCAAGGCATGAAAGACCAACTCGTGCCGCCCGGCAATGCTGATTTTGCGAAGAAAATGCTCGTGAACAGCCGCTTGCTGGAGATTGATACCGTGCAAAATGACGGTCATTTTCTCTTTTGGACGAAGCGGGAAAGGGTGGTTAAAAAAATCCTCGAAATGGTTGAAAAGCTGAATGATTAGCCAGCCGGGAAGCTGACTTAGAAAAGTTCACAAAAAAAATAAGCTGCCGCCGGGCAAGCTTCCAATTTTCAACTTAGCTTTGCCACGCCTTAATCGAAGGCTTTCTTCTATCAAATCTTTCCCAATCCTGCTCTTCAGCGTCTCGCTGCAATTTCCAAACAAGCACATCGAAACGACACAATCAGATTCATTCACCATTGCAACCTTTTGAAAATGAAGTCTAAATCCTACTCTCCACAGTCTGATGAGGTTATTGCACTCATCTTTTTCATCCTCTGTTGTTTTCTTTCTTTTCTGAAAACGCCGGTGCAGGATGCTGCTTTCACGATTTTGAATTAGTGTCAAAATTGAAGTCCTGGTAGCCATAGTTTCCCGGCTCATTTCTTTGCCTGACTTTCCCTGCGGCGCAGGTTGAAACTGGTGTTTGCTTGTTATTGCAAGCAATTACACTCAAAAATGCAAGGCATTTATTTTACCACTAATTTGTTTTTGCCTAAAAACCAACTTGCTTTCAGGCGAAAGAAAACCTATTCTAAAAATTTCCGTTTCAAAAATACACTTGGGGAGGTATGGTAGCCGTGAGGGGTCAGCGTACCTTTGTTGAGGCTTCGAATCCTTATTCGAGCGCAATTCACAAGGAAATTATTACTAAGAGGATATAAGTCTTGAGGTGGGGGTATTTTACCTTGAGGCTTAATCAAAGAGCAGTTTTTGGGATGGCCTCTCTCCGCTTTGTTGGAGGGGGGCTCCTTTTTTTTTAAGGCAAAAGGTTAAAGTAAAAAGGCAAAAGAGGGACGCCTGCAATTCGCTGAATTGTCGGCGTCCTACTTTTGCCTTTTTACTTTTGACTTAAAACTTGGTGAGTAGGGTAATTTTGAGGATGCTCGTTTTTAGGTCAATTCACCCAATCACTTCAAAATCAATCGTCCATGAAGCAACTGTTTACTTTTCTTTTCCTGGCGCTGCTCGCTTCGCAAAGCATTGCCCAAGCGCCCGAATCCACCCTTTTTCAAAACTGGAAAGTCGCCAAAATCGGCATGACGCTTGGCGGCGACATCGAAATGCCGCACGGCTTGGCTTACCGCTACCTGCTGAACACGGCGGAAGGCGTGGATTTCGAGTACGAGCATTTGCCGTTCAAACAAGGCACTTTGACTGCGATGGAATGCGACAACCCGACCTTCCGCCTGGGCATCTCGCTGTCGCCGCCGGGGAATGGCAGCACGGAATTTCGCATTGCCTGGCTCTCGATTGACGGCAGAATTGACATGGTTCACTACGAAACCGAAGACGGGCAATACCTTGAAGTCAGCGCCAAAAACAAGGAAACTGCCTTCGAGGCTTTTTTCGTCAAGAAGCATGAATTCAACCGGACGCTGAGTTTGTACGGCGGCGCAGGCATGAATATCGGCTATTCGCACGGCGGCAAAGTTCATGTGAAAGGCTTCCTGAAAAATGAAAACGGAGAGATGCAACCGAACGACGTGCCGGTGATTGGCGAGGAGTTCGAGGTGAGCTACGACCAGCGGGGAAGCATCAACCAGCGGGTGTTTTTGCAGCTTGGTTTCGGCGTGAAGTTTTTGAAGCGGATGGAGTTCATTTTGGAAAGTGGCAAGGGCTTCGGCTACCGGGCGATTCCGAATGGGTCATTCAATTTTACAACGCTGAAGCGGTCGCTGGGGCTACACTTTAGGTACCGGCTTTAATGGGCGCCTACCTTTCCGAAAGTTTGAAACTTTCGGAAAGGTGAATAGCTGACACTTGGGCAGCAATGAAAAAGGGGATTTTCCGATGGAAAATCCCCTTTTTCATTGCGCTTCGACCTGTCAGCTTTGGCTCACCGCTTCTTCCCTTCAAAAAAGTCCGCTTCCACCCCGCCAAAAAAGTAAGACAGCGAAGCGCCGACGAACAAGTACCAATCTCCCCTGTCAGGATTGCCATTCTGGCTCACGTCGTCGAGGTAATCCGACAAGACCGTCCGCCAGCCCCACTCCGTTCCAAATGCCAAGTGCTCGTGAAAATCGAACCGCACACCCACCATGAACGGGATGGTCAGAAAGCTATCCGTGTCGTCTGCTTCGGGGAAAGTAGGCGGGTCGGGGTCTCCATTGGTTGGGGCATTCAGGTAGGTGTTTGTGAATGCAAAGCCTACGCCTGTTGCCACGTAGGGTGAAATTCGCCGTTTGAAAATGCCCGTCTCACCGTAGCGGTCTTTGCCGAGGGGATGATATTCGCCGGTGACGGCAAATTCCAGGATGTAGCTTTTGAAACTCCAACCCCTTTCTTTGAGCATGCTGTCAGCGTTTTTGTCGTCGCCGGTGACAGTGCCGAGGTAGCCGTTTCCCCTGATTTTGAACTTCTTGTGAAGATGGTAGCGCCAGAATGCGCCGTAGGCAAGTTTCGTCTCGCCGAATTGAATCTGGTTTTCCGACAGGTCGCCCTGGTAGTTGGCAAAACCTGCAAAACCTCCCACTTCCATTTGTTTCTGAGCGATTGCCAACAGGGGCAGGAACAGGGCAAATGCAATGGTCAACATTCTTATTTTCATTCGTCCGTAGATTGAATTTGTGAATAAATGGCAATTAGCTGCCTGCCTTTTGGCAAAAGCCAGCAGCTAATTGCATGGGAATTGAATCGGTAGTCCTTTAAAAATTTCAGGTAAAATAAGCCAGTGGGAAAACAGTGTGAAGCAGACCAAGCGCCGGAAGGAAGCGCAAAGCTAAAAAGCAATTCTCAGCCGTTGGTTCAGAAGTTTGAATGGTTGAATGGTTAAATGGCTTGGCTAACCATTCAGCCATTCAACCATTTAACCATTCAAATCGCCTTTTTGATACCCTCCAAAACATCCCTCGCCGCCTTCAAACTTTTCACGCCGTCTTTGGCGAACATCAGGCTCCGAGGTGTTTTTTTCAGGCTCAAACCTTGCCGCTCGCCGTGCGAGCCGATGTGCTGAAACACCTTTTGAAATAAGGCGCTATCGTAGTACGGCGACTGCGGGTTTTCTACGAAATAAGCTCGCAATTTGTTGTCTTTCAAAATGATGCGCTCGAAGCCCAACTCCTTCGCCACCCACCGCAAGCGCAAGCCGTCGAACAGTTCCCGCACCTGGGACGGCAGCTTTCCGAAGCGGTCTCGCAATTGCTCGCCGAACTTGCCCAACTCCTCCTCCGTCTCGATTTTGTCCATCGCCGTGTACAGGCTCAAACGCTCCTGGATGGCGCTCACGTACTCGTCGGGAATGTGCATTTCCACGTCGGCGTCCACGTGAACATCCCGGATGAAGGTCTTTTTCTTGTCAAGTTCCTCCCGGAAAACGTCTTTGAAATCCGTCTCTTTCAATTCCTGGATGGCTTCCTCCAAAATCCGCTGAAATGTCTCGTAGCCGATGTCTGCAATGAAGCCGCTTTGCTCTGCGCCGAGCAAGTTGCCTGCCCCCCGGATGTCGAGGTCACGCATGGCAATCTCGAAGCCACTGCCCAGGTCGCTGAATTCTTCGATGGTGTGCAGGCGCTTTTTCGCCTCAGGTGTCAAAACGGACATCGGCGGACAGAAGAGGTAGCAATACGCTTTTTTGTTCGACCTGCCGATGCGCCCCCGCAACTGGTGCAAATCGCTCAAGCCGAACTGGTGCGCCTCGTTGATAATCATCGTGTTAGCGTTGGGGATGTCCAAGCCGGTCTCGATGATATTGGTGCAAACGAGCACGTCGAATTTGCGCTCGATGAAATCCAGCAGGGCGGTTTCCAACTTGTCTGCCTCCAATTGCCCGTGCGCCATGCCGACGTCAATATCCGGGCAGAGGCGTTTGATGAGAGCGGTTATGTCGGGCAATGTTTTCACCCGGTTATGCACAAAAAAGACCTGTCCACCCCGCTGCACTTCTTTGTAAATCGAATCCTTGATGAGCTGCTCGCTGAAGACCCGGATTTCCGTGTGGATGGGCTGGCGATTGGGCGGAGGGGTGCGGATGATGCTCAAATCACGGGCAGCCATGAGCGAAAATTGGAGGGTGCGAGGGATGGGCGTCGCCGTCAGGGTCAGGGTGTCCACGTTGACTTTAAGGTTGCGCAATTTTTCTTTTGCGGCTACGCCAAACTTCTGCTCCTCGTCCACGATGAGCAAACCTAAATCCTTGAATTTCACCTCTTTGCCCAGCAGCGCATGGGTGGCGATGATGATGTCCACCTTGCCTTCTGCCAGGTTTTTCAGCACCTCGGTTTTCTCTTTTGCGCTGCGGAAGCGGTTGAGGTATTCGATTTTCAACTCAAATTCTTTGAGCCGGTCGCCGAAGGTTTTGTAGTGCTGCAACGCCAAAATCGTGGTCGGCACGAGCACCGCCACTTGCTTTCCGTCGAGCACCGCTTTGAAGGTCGCACGAATGGCGACCTCCGTTTTGCCAAAACCTACGTCGCCGCAAATCAGCCTGTCCATCGGGTAGGCTTTCTCCATGTCCTCTTTTACGTCGTGGGTCGCCTTTTCCTGGTCGGGCGTGTCTTCGTAGATGAAGCTGGCTTCGAGTTCATTTTGCAAATAATTGTCTGGGGAAAAAGCGAAACCCTCCGCCGCCTTGCGCAAAGCGTACAGTTTAATCAACTCCTTGGCGATGTCCTTGACCTGCTTTTTGGTTCTGCGCTTGAGGTTTTCCCAGGCGTCCGAGCCGAGTTTGTTGAGCACCGGGGGCGTGCCGTCCTTGCCGACGTACTTCGAGATTTTGTGCAGGGCGTTGATGCTGACGTAGAGCACGTCGTTGTTTTTGTAAAAAATCCGCACCGACTCCTGCGTGTGCCCGTTCACCGTGATTTTTTCCAAACCGGAATATTTGCCGATGCCATGGTCAATGTGAACCACGAAATCGCCGGGTTGCAAATCACGCAACAGGCGCAAATTCAAGGCTTTGTCAGCCGTGAAGCCTTGCCGCAGGTGATAGTGGTGATGTCGCTGGAAAATCTGGTGGTCGGTAAAACAGGCGATTTTCAGGTCGAGGTCAACGAAGCCTTCGTGGATGGATTTCATCACCGGCTCGAAATGGACACCCCCCCCGCCCCCCCTGGAAGGGGGGTGACCGATGTCTTCGAAAATGGCGTAGAAACGCTCTATTTGCTTGGGGTTGTCGGTGAAAATGAAGTTCTCGATGCCCCGCTCGGTGTTCTCGTTCAGGTTGGAAATCAACAGTTTAAAGTCCTTGTTGAAACTCGGCTGCGATTTGGCTTTGAAGCTCACCTGTGCCGCCGAACTCCAGTTCGGCGGAGGCGCACCGGCTGAACTGGAGTTCAGCCGCACCTGGGCGAACCGCTTCAAATCCTCCACCACCTCGTGCGGTCGAATGAATGCTCTGTCCCGAAAAATCTCCGCCAACTCGCTCTCGTCTATGAAACTGACGCTCTTAGCAAACTCCTCCGCCTTTTCAAAACACTCCTGCAACCGGTCTTCCAGCACCCGGAAATCCTTCACCCAAACCAGCGTATTTTCCTTCAAAACACTCAGTAACGACACCTTTTGCTCTCGGCTGAATTTGGTGTTCACATTCGGCACGATGCTTACCCTGGCGATATTTTGAATGGAAAGCTGCGTCAACGGGTCAAAAGTGCGGATGCTCTCAACCTCCTCGTCGAACAGTTCGATGCGGTACGGATAGTCGTTTCCGTAGGAAAAAATGTCCACGATAGCGCCCCGGATGCTGAATTGACCCGGCTCATACACAAAATCCTCCCGCCGGAAATCGTACTCGATGAGCATTTCAATCAAAAAATCCACGTCCAGCCGCTCGCCCTTGACAATTTCGATGCGGGTCTTTTCGAGCGCCGCCGGTGCGACGACTTTTTCAAAAAGCGCCTCCGGGTAGGTCACGATGATTTCGGATTTCGGATTTCGGATTTCGGATTTGGCTGCCCCATCCGAAATCCGAAATCCCAAATCTGAAATCTGATTCACGGTTTCGGTGCGTTCGAGGACGTTGCTGCTGTTCAATTCCTCGAAGTGCATCGGTCGTTTGAACGAGTCTGGGAAAAAGCGGACGGGCTTTTTTTCGAGCAAATTGGCGAGGGTGTTTTGCAGGTAAGCGGCTTCTTCCTTGTCGGCGGCAATCCAAAGCTGCGGGCGGGGAGCGGCGAGGTAAGTTCCGGCGAGGACAAAGGCTTCCTGAGCGCCGACCATTCCGCTGAGTTGGAGCGTCCGGTTGACGTTGGCTGGCGAGAGGTGTTCGAGAATATTTTGGACTCGCCGGTCGGATTGGTACTTGGCGAGGATGCGTTCTAAGTTGTTCACGGGGGCGAAGATAGAAGGCTGGGATTTTTCTTCCCCGCAAAGGGCGCAAAGGAGCAAAGTCCGCTAAGTTTTACCTTTGCGCTCTTAGCTCCTTTGCGCCCTTTGCGGGAAAAATGTCTAAAAATTCAATCAATGAAATCAGAAACAAATCCCTCCCCTACACAATCCGTTGACGACTACATCGCCGCCGCCCCGGCAGCGACCCATGCAGTCCTGCAAGCCCTCCGCCATGCGATAAAAGAAGCCGCTCCCAACGCTTCGGAAATCATCAGCTACCAAATTCCCACCTACAAATACGCTGGCTCGCCGCTCGTGCATTTTGCCGTTCAAAAAAATCACTGCTCGTTCACGGTGGTGACGGCGACCGCAATCGAGGCGTTTCGGGAAGAATTGAAAGGCTTCAAACTTTCCGGTCGGACGGTTCAGTTTCAGCCAGACAAGCCTTTGCCGGAGGATTTAGTGAAGCGAATCGTGGCGATGAGAGTGGCTGAAAATGAAGCCATGTTGAAAGCCAAACACTGAAAAGTGGGGCTTGAAAAAGAAAAGGGGCGATGGAAAATCTTCGATTTTCCACCGCCCCTTTTCTTTTTCATCCAGGCGTCACTTCAAATAATTCGCCTCAAAAAACCCCCGGTACTCGTCCACATTCTTCACCCGCAGCAATTCCCGGTAGTTGTCCTGCGAAATCGGGAACAGTTCGTAGTCGAACTTGCCCACGTCCAGGAAGTCCGATTTGTTTTTGCCGACGGTGTCGTAGTAGTCCATCGCCTCCTTTTTGTCTTTGTAGCGGCGGATGGCGATGAGCGGCAGTTTGGCGTCGCCGTCGCCGAGGTAAATGTTATTCATCCGCAGTTTTTGGAGGTTGTGGTACTTCTCGTTGTACTCCGTCACGGCGACTTTGGCATCGTTGAGGTTGATGTCTTTTTTGAAAACCACAATCACGTAGTGCAACTGGTCGTCGGCGACTTTGTAGGGGCCCACCTGACCTTCGGATTGCGGCAGGTCTCTTTGCTGACCGGGCCCCGAGCCAATGTTTTCGCCGAGCAGGCGCAGGATTTCTTTCGCACGAGTGGCTTCGGGCGCATCGGCGTGTTTGGCAATCACCTGTTTGAGTGCTTCGACGTAGGCTTCCTTGCCTTGCAGGTTGCCGACCGCCATCGCTTGAAGGAGGGCGAAACGAGGTTGGAGCTTGTTGTTTCCGCCGAACGCCTCGCCCACTTTGTTGATTCGGTCGTTGACCGTTTGGTATTGGCGGCGCTCGAAGGCGGCGTAAGTCTCATCGTAATAGCGGGTGAGCTTGTCCGCATTTTCCGCCAGGGATTTCAGGTAGTTGGGGTCGGTGAGCATTTTGGCGTAGTGCGAATTGGGGTAGCCGTTGACGATTTCATCGAAGTAGCGGCGGGCGTTTGGTTCGTCGTTCAAGTCTTTGTACGCCAGGTAGAGATAGTACATGGCGTCGAGTTTGTACTGCGTTTCCGGGTAGCGGCGCAGCAGGTCTTCGAGGGCTTTGATGGACTTGGGACTGTTTTGCAGGCGGTCACGATAGAGGTTGCCGAGGGAGAAATAGGCGGTCTCAATCATGCGGTTG
>CAZHLB010000252.1:0-8841 GCA_964533005.1 uncultured Saprospiraceae bacterium | reverse complement strand
CACTGGTGTAAAATTCTTTTTGTATATATAAAAAATTTCATTTTTTCTCTCTCCAAAAAGCATTTTCCACCTGTCAGCTTTGGGCTGAAATTTCAGCCTCCGGCTTTGAAATATTCTTTTCCCGCAAGCGGCGAACCATGCTAAATGCCAACCCAAACATCATCAAAGTCGTGCCGAGCCAGAACAAATTGATGCCCGGAAAAATGATGGCTTCCAACACGATGAAGTCAGTGCGGAAGGATTTTTTCGCAATCTGGACAGGCAGGGTGGTGAGGTCGAGCCGCTTTTGCGCCAGCAAAACTTCGATGGTTTCAGTCTGCGGGTCAATGGCAGTGAAGCGCAGGTGCATGCCCAATTCTTCAATTTCAGCTTTCAAATTGAGCGGCGTGGAGCCTCGAATCAGGTAAAGCGGCTCGGCAGTGAAAGCTTTTCCGGTTGCCGGGTCAGTCACCTCGAATTGAGCGGCAACGGCAATGTCGCCCTCCTGTTTTTGATAAGCAGGATGCTTCGGCTCTTTGTTGAAACCGGCAAAACGCACCGTCATGCCGTTGAAATTGACCTGCTCGTTTTGCTTGAATTTAAAGGGTTTGTAGCCCAGGTTTTCTTCCAGCGGGAACAGCTTATCCAAAGCCTCGTCCGTCAGCCGAACCCGCAACGACAGGTCGTTCATCTGCACCGGAAAAGTGTAGAGCAATTGCTCCCGCAGCACCAACACCGGCTCGGCGACGAAGGTGGTATCCTCTTTTTTGAAAGCCACTTTGACGGCAACGGCGAGGTCGCCGGGTTGAGGTTTGTAGTCGGGATGGATGGGATTTCGGTTGATGCCGAGCAGCGAAACCTCCGATTTCACCACTTGCTTGCTGCCGTCGGTCATCTCCACCGTGTCCAAAAGTTCGTAAGGTTTTTCCGTGCTCAACGGGTAGGTTTGGTAGTTGAGGGTGTCGTCTTCGGTGCGTTTCAACTCGAAATTCGCTTCCTTCGGATGCAGGGTAGCGACGTGGGTAAAAATGTCCCGGTCGAGGTATCGTTTCGTGGATGGGTTGAAGGCTTTGACCTCCACGACTTTGTTGTCATAAATGGCACTCGGCTCGACAGTGAATTTGTTGACGACGTTGCCTTCCTCGTCCAATTTTTCATAGTCCACGAAGAAAGTGCGCAGGTTTCCAATCATCGTGTCACGGGTGTAGGTGACCCGGTAGCCGCTCATGTACATTGGCATTCCCTTGAAAATCAGCACGTTCTTTTCGAGCATCTCGTCATCGAGCAAGCCTTGCTGCATGACTGGGTTGGTAGAAATGTTTCGCTTGTTCAGCCCGGAGGCGATGGTGCCGACTATCATCAAGCCAAAACCAACGTGCGAAAAGACCGACCCTGCGAGTTTCAGGTTTCCTCGCAAAAAAGTAAACAGGTAGTCGAGGTTGGAAACGAGCGTGAACAGCCCGGCGAAAAGCAGCACCCAAACTTGCCAGCCGCCCATTTGAATCCAAAAACTCGTTGCAACACTGAGCAAAATGGCGGCGACGCCAGCAATGGCAGTATGTTTTGCAAATTTTCGGGCGTGGCTTTTCCAGTTAATTTCTCGGTAGCGGAGCCATTGCGCCCCGCCCGAAAGTAAGCCGATGAAAATGCCAATCCAGAGTTGATACTTATTAAAGTGTTCGATAGGTTCGGTGATGGTAAACCCTTTGAAATCGGGGTTGAAGGCTTGCACGATTTTGTTGAAAACCGGCAGCGAGGTCGAGGCGGTGATGATGGCGGCGGAAAACAGCAAAACCAGCGTTCCGATGAACATCCAAAACTCCTTGGAACTCGTCGGCTCTTCCTTTTCGGGTGCGGGAATGCTTTTGTTTCTTGCAAAAAACAGCCACAAACCTATGCCGAGGAAGGTCGCCATGAACAGCACCAGTTGCCATTCCAGCCCCATTTCCGTGAAAGCATGAACCGAACTATCGCCCAAAACACCGCTCCGGGTCAGGAAGGTCGAATACAAAATCAGCACGAAAGTGAAGATGTAAAACAGGTAAGTGCTTTTGAAAGAGTAGCCTGCATTGCGGGCGACGAGGTGGGTGTGGATGCCAGCAATCAAAGTAATCCAAGGCACGAGGGACATATTTTCAACAGGATCCCAAGCCCAATAGCCGCCAAAACTCAATGCTTCGTAAGCCCATGCGCCCCCCATCAAAATGCCAGTTCCAAGCACTGCGCCGCTGAACAAAGCCCAAGGCATGGCAGGTCGCAGCCAGTCTTTGTGCCTGCCTGTCCAAAGCCCTGCGATGGCGTAACAAAACGGAACGACCGTCGAAGCGAAGCCCAAAAACAAAGTCGGCGGGTGGATGGTCATCCAATAATTTTGAAGCAGCGGGTTCAAACCATTTCCCTGGATGAGCTTCACATAGTCGGCGTTGTTGAAAAGCGGGATGTCCATCGTGTCCCGCAGCAGGAGCAAGGGATTGCTGCCGATTTTGAAATCTCCGCCGAAATAAATCCCCAAAATCATGCTCAGGATAAATGCCTGCACCAGCGAAAGCACCGACAAAACAGGCGACTCCCAATCTTTCGCTTTCCAAAGCAAGATGCCGCCAAGCATCACGTGCCAGAACATCCAAAGCAAAAAACTGCCTTCCTGTCCCTCCCAAAATGCAGAGAAAATGTAGCGAAACGGCAAGTCCTCCGAGACGTGTTGCCAGACGTATTGGTACTCGAAGCGCCTTTCCATCATGGCGTAAAAAATCAAACCCATCACGGTCAAAACGCTCACGCCATGCAGCACAAATGCGCTCCGTCCGATGTTCCGCCAAGTGGAAAACTCTGCCGTTTCCCGGCGTTGCGTAGCGAAAAAATAGCCGACCGCAGCCAGCAGCGCCGCCACGAAGCCCAGCAAAATGGCAAGATGACCTACTTGTTTTGGGAAAAGAAGCTCGCCGAAGTATTGAATTTCCTGCATGATGCTGTTGGCTATTGGCTGTTGGCTATTGGCTGTTGGCTATTGGCTGTTGGCTAACAGCCAATAGCCAATAGCCAACAGCACTTTAAATCTGCTTTTGGGATTTGATATAAACCTCTTCGTCCTTGTATTTCGAGGGGCATTTTAGCAGGATTTCGTTGGCGACGAACTCATCGCCTTGCATTTTTCCGGTCACGACGATTTGCTCGGACATCTCGAAATCCTTTGGCTTGGCGGCATTCAGGACGATTTTGCGTTCCTCGCCTTCGCCGTCTTTAATGAAAAAAGTGAAGTAGTTGGCGTCCTTGGCGGGGTCGTAGAGCATTTCCTTGTCTTTGGAAAGTTGCCCTGCGATTTTGACTTTTTTGCCGGTGTCTTTTGCCTCCTTGAAGGTAGCGTAAGTGCTCATGTCGCCTGCAGCATTGGTCAGCAAAGCAATGGCGACGGAAATCATGACGATGGCGACGATATAAATTTTCTTCATGGCGCTTGATAAGTTTTAGTCAAAGGTAGCAGGACGGCAAGGTTTGCCAAAACTGCCGCCTGTCAAACAAGTGTCGTTTTGCATGGTTCGGAGACAGGCAACTGAGAAGGCATGTTCTGAAAAAAGGCATCGTCGCAAAACCAGGTTTGGCAGGAAAGAGATTTTGCTACTTTTGACACGTCCATCACCTCCATTTTTCGAAACAAAATCCATTTATCATGACTATTCTCGACCAACCGAATTTTACCGACTATGCGCCAACATCGGAAGAAAAAACCATGGCGCTTCTTTCTCACGTTCTCAGCCTGGTGGCAGGTTTTCTGGCTCCGCTGGTGATTTATCTTGTCAAAAAAGACGAATCTGCCTACGTCCGGCAACATGCTGCTTCGTCGCTGAATTTCCAGTTGACGATGATGATAGCCATTTTTGGAGCTATCATCCTGAGTTTCGTTTTGATAGGCATTCCTATTTTGATTGCACTTGGACTTGCCAATTTGGTGCTGGTCATTATCGCCACCATCAAGGCAAGCGAAGCCAAGACTTTTCAGTATCCGCTCACTATCAAATTTGTGAGCTGACGAAAAGTGGCGTTGAATTCAGTTGCTATTAAAAAAGTGAAGCCGTTGATATTCAGCGGCTTCACTTTTTTTATTTCATTTTCCTTTGTTGCCTTCCTCTTTTTGAAGCGTGAGGATGATGCGGGCAAGTTCTTTTTTGGTGGTGTCGTTGGGAAGCCTTTGAGACAAGGTAATTTCAATTGGAGTGCAGCTTTCAACGAAGTTAGTTTCCTTCATTTCCTGCCCGTCGGGAGCGGTGGCTGTCCAGGTAATTTCTTGTTTCGAATCGTCAAATTGCCACGAGCCTGTCATCGTATTGGTCAGGGAATTAATCTTGACGGTATCCTTGGCAAACTCATAGCTCATCCCCATGTATTCTTGCTCCGCCATGTTGAGAATGCTGGAATCCATCGTAGCAGATTGCAGGTCGGCATTTTTTACAAGCCATTTCCCCTCGAAAGAGCAACTGTCGCTCATGCAGGAAGACATTCCCAGAAGAACCAGCGCCGGGAGAAGCGCAAAAACAAAATTTTTCATGTGAAGATAATTGGTAGTGTGCCTTTTGCCATTGATTGCGGAAGATTGGGCGATGCCAAAAATGCCTGGAACCGACAGCGAAAGGCTCGAAAAAATTGAGCGGCAAAACTAAACGACTATCCACTTTTAGCCATTGACCCGGCGAGGGTTTTCAAATCCAACCCGCCGAAATTTCCCGAACTCATCATCAGCAAATTCGCCTGTCGCCAATTTTGTGCTTGCAAAAACGCCTGCAAATCAGTGGCTTCCGTAAAAACGGACAGGTTGGAATGCCCAAATTCCCGGCGGATTTCTTCCGGCTCGACCGGCGGTAATTTTTTCACCGCAAGCGTGTGCGGGCTAAAAAATACGCAGGCGACGTCGGCGGCATTCAGCGTTCCGGCGTACTGCGGCAGGAAGTTTTTGCTCAAACTGCTAAATGTGTGCAATTCCAGACAGGCGACCAAGCGGCGCTCCGGGTGCAGTTTTTTAACTGCCTGTACGGTTGCTTGCGCCTTCGATGGAGCGTGGGCGAAATCAAGCCAGGCAGTGAAATGGGCATTTTCTGCTAATTTTTGCAGGCGTTTCGCAGCGCCTTTGAAGGAGGCGGCTGCTTCCAAAAAATCTTTTTGAGAAATGCCCAACTCCTGGCAGGCAAGCTGGGCGGCGTGGAGGTTGGCTAAATTGTGGTCGCCGAAAATCTCCAATTCAATCGGCTCTCCGTCAGGCAGTTTCACGCAGGCTTTCCCATCTGAAATTTCGCAGGTAAAACCGGAGTAGGGTAGGGCATGAATAGTTGCACCCGCCTTTTTGACAATTTCTCGCAGGTACACATCCTTTTTGTAGAAGATAAAAACTCCGTCCTCAGCCAGGTTTTCCGCAAGCAATGCAAACTGCAATTTGTACTCCTCAAAAGTTGGAAAAACGTTGATGTGGTCCCAGGCGACTCCTGTGACGATGGCGATGTGCGGTTTGTAATGCAGAAATTTTGCCTGTCGGTCAATCGGCGAAGACAGGTATTCGTCGCCTTCAATCACCATCACAGGTGCTTCGGACAGCCTCACCATCGTTTCAAAACCTTCCAATTGAGCGCCGACTAAGTAATCAAAGTCCCTGTTTCTTTTCCGAAGCACGTGCATTATCATCGCCGTCGTCGTCGTCTTGCCATGACTACCGGCAACCACGAGGCGGGTTTTGTTCTTTGCATGTTCGTAAATGAATTCCGGGAAGGAGACAACCCGGACGCCGATTTCTTGCGCCCGTGCCAGTTCGGGATTGTCCGCCCTGGCGTGCATTCCAAGGATAACCAGGTCAAGGTCGGGAGTGATTCGTTCAGGAAACCAGCCGAATGCAGGCGGCAACAGCCCTGCCTTTTCGAGCCGGTCTTTGGCGGGATTGTAAATTTCATCGTCCGAACCCGTAACGACGTGTCCGTTTTGATGAAGTGCCAGCGCCAGATTGTGCATCACTGCGCCGCCGGTGGCGATGAGGTGAATTCGCATGAGCAAGGAGGTTTCTGGTTTCAAGGTTTCAGGTTTCAGGGTTTCAGGAAGCCCAGCCTGAAACCTTGAAACCTGAAACCCTGGAACCCCAAAAACCTGAGAACCGTAGAACTTAAAAACTTGAAAAGCGGGCAACCCGATTTTCCTTTAGTTTTGCGGCAGATTTAAACCGGGGGGCGAAATAAACGTTTTTGCCCTATCGTTTAGGTCGCAAATTTTGAAACCACATTTCTTCACATATCCAAAATTTTTTCCAAGATGAAAAAAAGCACCCTTAAGCAAATCTTCGTGCTGGTTGCGTTCTTCGCACTGGCTGGCTCCTTCGCCTCTTGCAACAAAGGCTACGGTTGCCCCAACAACTTCAAAGCCGTCAAAGTCGTCCAAACCGCCGTTGAACTTGTAAAGTAACTGCGTGTTGATGGGGGTTGCCGGTTGCCGCCGGATTTCAATTTCATGGCGGCAACCCGCAACCAGACTAATAAACTCATCAACCATGCAATGGCGCCCGCTCACTTCGGTTACTCAAATTGACCACATCTCCCAACGTTCCCACCACGTTCCCTGCCTCATTTTCAAGCATAGCACACGTTGTTCCATCAGTTCCATCGCAAGGTTGCGGTTGGAGCAGGATTTTGATTTTTCAGGCGCCGTTCCCGAAGCTTATTTTTTGGATTTGATTGCCCACCGGGCAGTTTCGAATGCCGTTGCGGAGCAATTTTCCGTTCATCACGAGTCTCCGCAAGTGATTCTGATTTGGAAAGGAGCGTGCATTTTGGATGCTTCGCACTTGGATATTTCGGTTCAGGAATTGGAAGAAACCTTGCAGTTGACGTTTTCGGGTGAAATTCAAGCCCGGTAAGGTTTTCCGGGAATCCACCGACCTACCGCTTTGCAGTATCGCTCCTATCCTTTTCCAAATTCCCTTCGCTGATAAGGTTCTTCGTGCAGGAAAAACTTCATTGCCCCGGTTTCTGCCAGTTCCGTTACATTTGCCAACATGAGATTTTTCAACACATCGGGCCCGAATATTCCGGCAGCGCATTACACCTTGGAACGCAAGGCGCTGATTGCGCAAGGTCAAAAACTTGTTCATAACAGCCGCTACTTCACCATTTGGGCGCCCCGGCAGACCGGGAAAAGCACTTATTTCCGACTGCTTGCAAAGGAATTGGAAAAAGCGGGCTTTTCGGTGATGCACATCAATCTTGAAAACTTTAAAACCGAAAGCTTGGGAACTTTGATGACCTATATTCATTCCCAGGCAAAAGAACAATGGGGAATAAACCTGACTGGAACCACCTTTGGCGATTTTTTTAACGAATTACAGGATTGCCGGGGCAAAAACTTAGTGTTTATCGTGGATGAAATAGAAGGGCTGAACCCTGACTATTTCGGGCAATTCCTGCACACCATTCGCAATCTCTATCATTCTCGTGAAACGCATTGCCTGAAAAGCACCATATTAGTTGGTGTTACCAATATTGTAGGTGTGGTTAGCGATAATGCAAGTCCATTTAATATTGCCGACAATTTGCTGATTCCCTATTTTTCCGAAGGAGAAGTCAGGGATTTGCTTGCCCAGCATACGCAAGAAACCGGACAGGCATTTGAGCCGAAGGTCGTGGACAAAATCTTTGAAATAACAGCCGGGCAGCCCGGTCTCGTCAATGGATTTGCTTATCAATTGGTTGAACGAAACCCGGATAAGCCTGTCCTCGATTACAAGGATTATCTCAAGGTAGAAGATTGGTATCTGACGGAGGCAATTGATAAAAACGTCTCCAATATCCTGAACAAAGCGGAAAATTATCGCCCGTTTTTGGAACGGCTGCTTTTCACGGACGTGCAAATTCCCTTTAAAATTGACCGGGAAGCTATTAAAGTGTTGCACACCAATGGAATTATTCGCAGAGATGAAAACGGAATGGTGGCGTTTTGGGTGCCTTTGTATAAAAAGCGGTTGTTCGACGCTTTTTATCCTTACACCAACGGGGAAACAGCAGTGATTAGCGCCACTTTGGACACTTTTACTTTTTTCAATGCCCAAGGTGAACTGGATATTCCAAAACTCATCAATCACTATAAAGCCTACGCCGCCAAACGTGGATTCCGGGTATTTCTCGAAAAAAACAAAAAAGGCGAATTGACCCTCAAAGAAGCCGGTCTGATTTACAGTTTTGAAACCTTCCTCGCCGCCTTCGTCTCCGAAGCCGAAGGAAAAAGCTACCGGGAAGCCGATGCCGGGCTGGGAAAAAGCGACCTCATTCTTTATCTCAATAACCGGGAATACCTGTTTGAAACCAAAAAATACTACTCCCCCGGCAAATTCACCAAAGGCAAAAAACAACTCGCCCATTATGCCCGCAGCCTCGGCTTGGACAAAGCCGTTTATTTGGTCTTTACGCCCCGCCATATCGAATACCCGGAGCACGTGAAAGAAGACGTCGAAATGCACGAAGGCGTTCAGGTTTCCATTTTCCTGGTTTCGTACGATGAGAAGAAGGACTTTTAATTGTTATTCTGGCTCATGTCGGCTTGGTGTGATTGGTGATTGGTGATTGGGGCTACCCCAATCACCAATCACCAATCACCAATCACCAATCACCTCCTCTTCTTTTCCCTGCTGCTTGCCGCCTGCAACAACAAAACCCCGGAAACGGCAACCGCTCCTGCCGCCGGCACAATCGCCGCCTCCGATTCGCCGATGACCGGCAGCGACCGGGACGAGCACGGCTGCATTGGTTCCGCAGGCTATCAATGGTCTCAAATCAAAAACGAATGTGTCCGCATCTTCGAAGCTGGCATCCGCTTAGATGCGGCAGGAGAAGGCGTTGACAA
>CAZHLB010000251.1:0-8894 GCA_964533005.1 uncultured Saprospiraceae bacterium | reverse complement strand
GACTGGAAGGTTGGGGCAGGGTCGGTTGCTACCGATGTTGTGTCCCTACAGGACTGATTGTCAAAAATTTAGCTGTCGAACATACCTTTCTTATTTCCTTCGCAGCATGGACATTCACCACCATTTTTCACTGAAAAAACTCAACACTTTTAGCATCGAAGCCACCTCCGAGCGACTCGCTATCGTGCGCTCCCTCGAAGATTTGCAATCGTTTTTGGCAGAAAATTCCAGCGCTTCTCCAATCCACATTTTGGGCGGCGGCAGCAATATTTTGCTCACCGGAGACCTGCCCGGCTGGGTCGTCAAAAATGAAATCACCGGCATTAAAATCGTGGAAGAGGATGAAAACCAGGCAATTGTAGCCGCAGGCGGCGGCGAAAACTGGCATCGGCTGGTGCTTTGGTCGCTCGACCAAAACCTGTTCGGCATCGAAAACCTCTCGCTCATCCCCGGCAGCGTTGGCGCAGCGCCGATGCAAAATATCGGGGCTTACGGGGTGGAATTGAAGGACGTTTTTCACCACCTCGAAGCGGTGGAATTGGCGACCGGCAAGCTGCATACTTTCGACCTCGATGCCTGCCGCTTCGGCTACCGAGCCAGCATTTTCAAGCAGGAATTGAAAGACAAATTCTTCATTGTCAAAGTCTTCCTACGCCTGTCGAAAGCGCCTCACCTGAACACGAGCTACGGCGACATTCAAAAAACGCTGGCAGAAACGGGCATTTACTCGCCAACGCCTCGTGACGTGAGCAACGCCGTCATCTGCATTCGTCAAAGCAAGCTGCCCGACCCCGCCGAGATTGGAAACGCTGGCAGTTTTTTCAAAAATCCGGAGATGGAAGTGGCTTATTTTCAACGGCTTCAAGCTGAGTTTCCAAAAATGCCACACTACGATTCGCCGAATGGCAAGGTGAAAATTCCTGCCGGTTGGCTCATCGAGCAGGCAGGGTGGAAGGGCTGGCGGCGAGGCGATGCGGGCTGCCATGCGAGGCAGGCGCTGGTTTTGGTGAATTATGGGAATGCGAAAGGGGAAGAAATTTGGCGGTTGGCGGAGGAGATTCTGGCTTCGGTGGCGGAGAAGTTTGGGGTTCGGCTTTCGCCGGAGGTGAATGTTTGGTGAAAAATCTTCTTGAAAACGCTATGGAAGACTATGCCGTAACTTACTTCGTGTACGACTCACTTGAAAAAATCATTTTGCAATGGAAAACGTAGCAGATAAAATCAAAAAGCGCCAGCGTATCCTCATCGAATATCTCGAAGAATTGGCGCATGAGCAAAACACTTCCTTAGGTTCGACTCCGGATTGCGAGGTTATCATTGACACGCAACACAATCATTTTCAACTTACCCGCATCGGTTGGCACGACCGGAAATATAATTTCTACGTGCTCATGCATCTGAGCATCAAGCCCGATGGCAAGGTCTGGATTCAGAAAAACAACACCGAAATTCTGATTGACGAAGACTTGGAAAGAAGAGGCATCCCCAAATCTGAAATGGTGCTCGGCTTCCGACCCGAATATTGGCGAGCCATGTCGGACGAATTCGCAGTAGCCTAAAAATTGAAAGGGTGAGCGGCAAATGCCGCTCACCCTTTCAATTTTTAAGCTTCGGTTCATCAGAAGGCGCTTCGTACGGCATTTCCTTCTTCGACAAAATCCGCCGGTATCGCTCCGGGTGCAGGCGGATGTCTTGCATGAGCAGATTCGTATTGCGAATAGTTTTTTCCAAATCTTCTCCCAACTGCTTGTCAGTGAGCAATTTGCCCATCGTTGATTCGCCGCTGCGGATACTCGCCAGGATGGCGTCGAGGTTATTAATGGCACGGTCGGACGTGGCGACGGTGCTTTGCAATTTTTGAAAAGTCGCCCTGGCGTCGGCGGACAACCCGGCAAAATTGGCTCGCTTCAAATCCCCGCTCACCGAGTCGGCATTGGCGATGATGGATTTGATTTGCTGGTTGCTTTCTTTCAGCGTGGCGGTGATGGTTTCGATGTTTTTCATCGAGGCTTGGATAGAGCCGGAGGAGCTTGCCATCACCCGGTCGAGGCGGTCGGTGGTCGAATGCAGGTTGGCGAGAATGGCTCGGAGGTCTTTGGTGCTGGCTTGAATTTCGGCGCTGGTTTTCAGGCGATATTCGACGGTGTCGAGCATCTTTTGCAAGCCCTCGTTGAGCACGTCCACGTAAACTTTGACCTCGTCGGGTGTGGCGAATGATGCCAAAACGCCCTTCGTGACGCCCTTAATCGTATCCCCCGTTTTCACGCAGCCATCGCCGGAGCAATCGCCCTCGAAGACCAGGTTGATGGAAGCGCCACTCATCACCGAGCTAATGATGACCGCCGTCGTCATGGTATCTTTTGGAACCCGGGTGCCGGGGTCGAGGTGCATTTCCACGACAATCTCCTTCAAGTTCTGCGGGTTTTGGCGGATGTCAGAGACCAAGCCCACTTGCAATCCCCGAATGTAAATCGGGGTGGAAATGCGCAACCCGTCCACCCGGTCGAAGGCGGCGGTGACGATGATGGTCTTGTTCAGGATGTTGAAACCTCGCAGGTATTTGTAGCCCCAGATGGCGAGAGCGAGGGTGATGATGGCGAAAATGGCGATTTTGACTTCTTTCCTCATTCGAGTTTTCTTTGGATTTCTGTTCGGGCGAGAATGATTTTAGTTTAGAAGGTTTAGGGGGGTTTTTTTTTTTTTTTTTTGTTGGTTTGGGGGTTTTTTTTGTTTTTGGGTATTAAAAACTTTAAAACCCCCCTAAACCTTCTAAACCATTTACTTGACTCGCTTCCCGTTTTGATAACCTACCACGAAGGCATCGTTGAAGCCCATCGAGCGCAATTTGTTTTTTGCCCGGTTGGCTTCTTCGAGGGTGGCGAAAGTACGCACCTGGTATTTATACAGTTTGTCCTCCTCGACTACTTCCAATAAATATTCAACCTGAAGCCAGGCGCCCTTACTCACGTCGAGCAGTTTGGGCGAAGCGGCGAGCTGCACCCGGTATTGAATGTCAACGTTTTGCGCCGGTTTTTGGCTCGGCGGGGCGGGTGCAGATTCCACTTCGACGGACGGCAAAATTTTTCCTGACGAGCGGGGCGGGTCATTTTTCGGAAGCGGTTCGGCGCTGGCGAGCAGGTCGTCCCGATGGCTATCGGATTGGGTTTCCCGGCGCTCCCGGATGACCGGCGGCGCTTCGTATTTTTCTTCTTTTCGAACCTGCGGCTCAGGTTGCGTCGGCGGGTTTTCCTGTTTCACCTGGACAACTGCCGGTTGCTCGTTGCTTGCCGCCCGTTGTTCGTTCGGCGACTCATTGGTTCGCTGCTGTTTGCTTTCCTCTCCCCGGTTTTCCGGCTTGACGTACAAGGTTTTGCCTTTGATTTTTTCGGAAGAAGCTACCGGGTCAGCCTGCCGCTCTGCGGGTGCTGGCTCGTGGATTTCTTCTGCTTCGTCGAGCGGCAATTTTTTCGGAGCGGCAAGGTCGCCGCTGCCTTCCATCTCTGTTTTGTAATCGTGGAATGCCAGTAAAATGGCGTTTGCCATGCGCTTCTGACCATTTTTCGAGCGCAGAAATTGCTCCTCGGTGAGGTTGCTCATGTAGCCGCATTCCACCAAAACGCTGGGCATGGTGGAGTGGCGCAACACGAGAAAACCTGCCTGTTTCACGCCTTTGTTTCGCCTGCCCGCTTCTTCGTTTGCGTGTAGTTGCACCTTCTGAGCGAAGGAAATGCTCTGCTCCAAAAAGGCATTTTGAAACATGGACATCACGATATGCGCCTCCGGCGAATTGGGGTCGTAGCCGTAGGTTTCCTGGTAGTTTTCCTCCAGCAAAATCGAAGCGTTTTCCCGCTTGGCAACCTCCAGGTTTTCGTCGGTGGCGTGCAAGCCGAGGACGTAAGTTTCTGCGCCGTGAATGTGGCTTGCCTTCGGAATGAAATTGCAGTGGATGGAAATGAAAAGGTCGGCTTTGTTGCGGGTGGCGATGGCGGCACGCTCGTTGAGGGTGATGAAAACGTCGGTCGAACGGGTCAAAATCACTTTGATGTCGGGGTAATTCTGTTCGAGCGCCTGCGCCACGTATTTGGCAATGGCGAGGCAGAGGTGCTTTTCCTTTGATTTGCTGCCGCTGCAACCCGGGTCGTGACCGCCGTGACCGGCGTCAATGACGACGGTTTTCAGCCGAAAACTGGCAGGTTGAAGCATTTTTTCAAGTGTTTTTTCAGCTTCGCTCCAAACGTCCAAACCCGTCCAATCCTCCCGGTGCAAATCAAAGCAGGCATTTCGAGCGGCGGGGTTTTGAAACCCCGCCGCTCGAAATGCCTGCTTTGATTTGCAGCGAAAAACGAGGAAGTCTTACGGAAAGGATTTTCGCAAATACCTTCGCCCGGCGTTTCGGCAAGCAAAACGCAGTCGTGGTTAAGTTTTGGCAAAGAGTAAAAAGCCAGGGAAATCAGCAACGTTGGAAGGAGAAAAACAGCCTTCTTCATAGTTGGCGTGCATTTAAAAGGTGAAGGTTTCGGGGTTGGGAGGCACGCTGGTTTAGTCAAGAAATTAGCCATTTTACCTGAGTAACTTTTAATCAAATAGCCGGTTCAAATTGCGCTCAAAGATAGACATAATTCTTTCGCTGTTAATGCTTTCCGCCTGCGTCGCCAGTGCGCAGGTGACGCCGCCGCCCGGCGCTCCTCCGGCTTCCCGTCCGCCCGCTTTTAACGTGGATTCGCTCATCAAAGCTCAAAATTCAACGAGACCCGCCGGGGACACGCTGCCCGCTTTCAATTTTGCGCAGCCGCCAAAAACTGCTTCTCCCGCTCTCGACAGCATCACGATTTCGCCGGACGCTGTGGAAGAACAGGTGGATTACGAAGCCCGTGACTCCATGTATTTCGACTTGAAAAACAAGCAAATCCACCTCTGGGGACAGGCAAAAGTCAATTATCAGACCATGAGTATCGAGGCGGATTACATCATCATTGACCAGAACGAAAACACGATGTCGGCGGAGGGAAGGAAGGATTCGCTGGGGCAGTGGATTGGCAAGCCGAACTTCAAGGAGGGCGAGCAAACCTTCACCGCCAGCCGCATGAAGTACAATTACAAGACCTACAAAGGCATCATCTACGATGCAAAAACGCAGCAGGAAGGCATGAACGTGATTGGCGAAAAGGGCAAGTTTTTTGGCACCGGCGGCGACACCACGAAGTCGAACACCATCTACAACCGCAACGCCATTTTCTCCACCTGCGACCTCGACCATCCGCACTTCGGCATCCGCAGCAACAAGCAAAAAGTGATTCCCGACAAGGTGGCGGTCGTGGGCCCCTGCAACCTCATCGTGGGCGACATTCCGACGCCGATTTGGTTGCCATTCGGGTTTTTTCCGCTCAAAATTGGCAGGCGGTCGGGGCTGATTTTTCCCCGGGATTATCAATATGAGACGGTGCATGGCTTCGGTTTGCGAGGCGTCGGCTGGTATTTTCCGGTCAATGAATACCTGGATTTGTCGCTCACCGGCGACGTTTATTTGAAAGGAACGGTGCGCATGAATGCTCTGACCAACTACCGAAAACGCTACAAATACAGTGGCAGCGCCAACCTTGACTTCGCTTACGAACGCACGGAAGACCTCAAGGGCAATATCTCCCGAACCCCTTCGACAGGTATCAGGTGGCAGCACCGGCAAGACCCAAAGGCGCACCCATATCGCACTTTTGGCGGCAGCATCAACCTGCAAACCAATGATTATCAGCGCAGAAACAACACGGATGCCCAGTCTCGCCTGGCGACTTCGCTCAGTTCCAACATGAGTTACAGCCGCCGCTTCGATGCCCCAATCAGCCTGAACATGAGCATGAGCCACTCGCAAAACACGCAGTCGAAACAGGTGAAAGTGCGCTTGCCTGTGGTGGATTTTCAGACGCAAGCGATTTATCCTTTCAAGAAAAAAATTCCCGGGGCGAAAAAGGCTTGGTACGAAGACCTTCAGTTTCGCTACAACGCCAAGGCGCTCAATGAATTCAACTCCACCGACACCACCCTTTTCACCAAGCAAACCTTGAAAGACGCCAAATTCGGCGCCTCGCACAGCGTCAGCACTTCGACAGCTTTCACCTTGCTGAAATACTTCAACTTCTCGCCCTACGCCAACTACGACGAGGTCTGGTACTTCAAAACGGTGGAGAAAGAGTTCGACCCGACCCTGAAAATCAAGTACGATACGATTTACAATCCATTGGATTCCAGCGAGTTCGAGCTGGTTCCGGTGGACACGACAGCGTTTGGAAGCGTGATTGACAACGAGCAGTTTGGGTTCAAACCGTTCCGGCAATACGACTTCGGGATGAGCATGAACACGAAGATTTTTGGGACGCTGCTGTTCAAAAAGGGCAAATTGAGGGGCTTGCGGCATACGCTGACACCGACTTTCGGCTTTCGGTTTTCGCCGAATTACCTGAACCCACGCTGGGGCTATTTCAAAACCGTGACCACCCGAACGGGTGCCGACACCTTTGAGGAAGACCGCTATTCCATCTTTGAAAAAAACAGCCTCGGCTTTGAGCAGCCAAGCGAGTCGGGGCGGCAAATGGCTTTGACCTACAGTTTTAACAACGTGTTCGAAGCCAAGATTTTCAACAAGCGGGACAGCGTCAACCAATTCAAAAACGTGCCTTTGCTGCGCAGCCTGAGCTTCAGCGGGCAGTACAATTTTGCCGCCGACACCCTCAAATGGAGCGACCCTCGACTCAGCACGAACCAATCGTTTTTCAATGGAATCAGCACGGCGACTTTCAGCAGTTCCTTCTCATTTTACGAGCGCAACCCGTTGACAGGAAGGAACATCCGCACTTTTTTGTTAGACACGAGAGGCAAGCTGCTGCGCCTGACCACCGCCAATTTTGGCTTCGACACCAACATCTCCGTCGGCAGGTTGCGAGACCTCATCAAAGGCGTGAACACGGATGAAAGGTTGGGAAATCAGGCGGCGGCAAGGGAAGACGGCAAGGCGGTGGAGGAGGAAGATTTTCTGAGCCTTTTCGAGGATTTCAACATCCGCCACAACTTCACCGTGCAGTACGCTTTCAACTCGGCTGCCAAAAAAGACAGCCTCATGGTCGTCGCAAACAGCCTTTACACACAAGGCAACATCCGCCTGACCAAAAACTGGAGCATCAGCGTCGGCAACTTCGGCTATGATTTTCAGAGCAAACGCATCACGTACCCCGATTTCGGTTTTCACCGGGATTTGCACTGCTGGGAAATGGGCTTTTTTTGGCAGCCGGATATTGATTCGTACAGTTTTTACCTGCGGGTGAAGCCGGGGAAATTGGATTTTATCAATTTGCCTTATCGAAAGGGGATTGGGGGGCGGCGGTTTTGAACCTGAAAAACGCTCCGCTGATTTTCATGAAAAGATTGCCTTATTTTGCGCAAAACTCCTGTCAATTCATGTCTAAAAATCCAACGACTCGACCCAAGCTCGGCAGCGGCATTTACACGATTTCGGATGCCGCTCGCATCTTGCAGTTGCCTGCCCACAAAGTGCGGCGTTGGCTGACTGAGTATTGGAACAAGCGATTTGGCGATGAAAAGACGTCCTATTCCTGGGGCGCTGGCGGTGACAAGGCTTTCAGCTTCCTGGCTTTGATGGAGTTTTATGTTTTCTACCAATTGAAAAATGCTGGTTTGAGCACCATTAAAATTCTTGAGGCACACGGGCGGCTTGCCAGCTTACTGCGCACCCACTTTCCATTTGCTTCCGCTACTTTACTCACGGACGGTGGCAGCATTTTATTGAAATTAGGCGACGGCAGTTTGATAGACGTGAAGCCAGGTTTTCAGTTCTATCTGAAGGAAATCATCGAACCTTTTTGTCAAAAAATCGAGTTCGGCGCAGACAACCTGGCGCAAAGATTTTACCCGCTTGGCAAAGAAAAAGGCATCGTGGTTGACCCTCGCCATCAATTTGGTCAACCCACCATTGTTGGCACCAATCTTTTGCCTTACACGATTTGGAATCATCATTTGGCTGGCGAGAAGAGCACTTTCATTGCCCGCATTTTCGAGATTTCAGAGCCGCAAGTCAAAACCGCAATTGAATACTGCAAAGCCACTGCCTAATGATTGTCTATATTGACGAAAACCTTTCGCCTCATCTTGCAAGAGGTCTGAACCTCCTCCAGGCTCCGATGAACGGAGAAGAAAAAGAACCGATTGAAATTCAATCCATTAAAGATGTTTTCGGGCAAGGTACAACCGATGAGGAATGGATTCCGAAAGCGGGAAAACAAGGGGCTATTGTCGTTACCCAGGATTTGAACATCCACCGCACCCGCTCCCAATTCGAACTTTTCCAACAACATGGTTTGGGAATTTTCTTTTTCAGACCTCCTTCCAACCGGGGTTATTTGTACTGGGACATGGTTCAGCAGGTCATTAACCGCTGGGCAGAAATGAAAAAATTGGCTTTTAAAACCAAGAAGCCTTTTGCTTTCAAATGCACCAGTCGTTCCAGCCATTTCGAAGAATTCAATAAAACTTGATAGCTCATGCCATCCTTTCCAAAGCCAGACTTCCCCTACGATTTCGACGCCAACAAAGAAATCAAAGCCCTCCGTAAACTCAAAAAAGACCTCGCCCCCGGCATCCCCGACAAGGCGGCGGGCAAACTCCTGCTCGCTACTTGGAACATCGCCAACCTCGGCGAGCAACAGCGGGAGCCGAAGCACTACCAACTGCTGGCAGAAATCGCCGGTTGGTTCGACCTGTTAGCCATCCAGGAAGTGAAGGACGACCTCGAAGGCTTGCGGGGCATCCTCCAATTCCTGCCCACCCGCTATAAACTCGTTTTCAGCGACCCCGGCGGCAACAAAGAGCGGTCAGCTTTCCTGTACAAT
>CAZHLB010000250.1:0-8911 GCA_964533005.1 uncultured Saprospiraceae bacterium | reverse complement strand
TTTTCGGCGTCGAGGCGCTGCTTTATTTTCTCGTATTTGCGGGCGTCGTTGCGCCGTTCGAGGCTGTCTTTCAACGGTTTAGCGAGGTTGGCGTAGCGCAGCGCAGCGGCAAAATCGCCCTTCATTTCGTGCCATTTGGCGTAAGATTCATACAACCCGATGCCCTTGAAATAGGCGTAGTTGGGGTCGTCGAACTTGTTGTAAATCGCCTCCATTCGCTGGAGCAGCAAGCCTGCTTCGGCAGTTTTTCCCAGTTCCAGTTTGGTCGGAACGAGCACCTGCAAGGCGTCGTATTCTGCCGGGAGGCTGCCGTCATCGGTTGCTTTTACGAGTTCATAGCCCCGGTTGGCGAAGGTTTCGCCTTCGGCAAATTTGCCCTGCGCTGTCAGCATGGAAGCGATATCAATGGAGGAAATGCCTTGCCAGGTGCGGCAGTTTTTGAGGATTTCCGGGTCGGAGGTCTGGAAGTTTTGGGCAAACCGCAGGATTTTTTGGGCGTACCCGATGCCCTTTGCGTATTCTTTTTCGTGCTGGTAAATGCTTTGGATGGTGTTCAAGACGAGGATGTAATTGCGCCAGCCTTTCTCCGTCGGCTGAATGTATCGCTCGGCAACGCCGAGAAATTTCAAGGCAGGTTCGTAGTCTTCCAGGTCGAACATGAGTTTGCCCAGCCGGTACAGCATTTTGTCGAGCGGGTACGGGGGAAATTTTTCAAAACCAAGCTCCTCGAACAGCCGGTAGGACTCCAAAACTTTCACGTAAGTCGGTTCGAAGGCTGTTTTTTGGGCGTAAAACGACGCCATGGTTTTGTAGTGGAAAACGACTGCCGCCTCGATGGCAAGCTCGTTTTCGGCTGCAATTTTTTCCAATTCATCCAACAGTCGGAATTCTTCTTCCTGCGAAACTCGCTTCGGAGCTAAGTAACAACGGGTGAATTTCAGGGCGAACTGAGAGCGGTAATCGCCTTCCAACTCCGCCACGTTCAGCAGTCGCCGGTAAGTTTGCTCGAAGCCGGTCGAGTCCAAATCTGAAAAAGGGAATTGTAGAAGAAAGCTGAAACGCTCGCTCTTGGGCTTACTTTTAAATGCCTCATCGTCAAACGTTTGCTGCGAAAAAAGCGGCTTGCTCCCAAAAAGGAACTGGAAAACGGCGAGTAAAAATAGCGGACGAAACAAGTGCATTTAATTCGTGGAGGAAGTAAAAAGCCGGGCGAAGGTAGGGGCGAGCCGGTTTTTCATTTAGCCTGAGTTTAAAAATCCGTTTCCAGCCCCTCGAAATCCTCGACAAACCGGACGATATAGTTGAAATGCGCAAACTCCTCCCGTGCATGGGTGGTGGTGACGATGACCGCCCTGGCATTGGCTCTGTGGGCTGCCTCCAATTCAAGCTGCAAATGGCAGAGGAGCGTTTGGGATTGGTCAAACAATCATAGTTTCCAGCCAAAATTTCCCGGTTTTCCTTATTCATAGGCAGCATTCTCTGCTCCTTCCAAGTTCCTTCCTTCGACAGTTTTCCCTCGACCCGCCTGTTTCTCAAGCCTGATAAAAATTTCGCCTGCTTTACATCTTGACGTACTTTTGGCGTAATTCTCAACCCATCCCAGGCTATGTATCTCTTAGGTTACGACATCGGAAGCTCCGCCATCAAGGCTGCTCTCGTCCACATCGAGACGCAGGCGGTCGTCGGTTTGACGCACTATCCCGAACAGGAAATGGACATGATTTCCCGGCAACGGGGCTGGGCGGAACAGCAGCCGGAGGTCTGGTGGCAGGACTTCTGCACCGTCACCCGGCGGCTGTTGACGCAGACTGGCATTCGTCCGAAAGACATTCGAGGCATCGGCATCGCCTACCAAATGCACGGGCTGGTGCTGATTGACAAAAACCGGCAGGCGCTCCGACCTTCCATTATTTGGTGCGACAGCCGGGCAGTGACCATCGGGCAGCAGGCTTTCCAGGAAATGGGCAAAGCGTTTTGTTTGGAAAACCTGCTCAACTCGCCTGGAAATTTCACCGCCTCCAAACTCAAATGGGTCAAAGACAACGAGCCGGAGATTTATGAAAAAGCCGATAAAATCTTGCTCCCCGGCGACTTCCTCGCCATGAAGCTCACCGGCGAGGCGGCGACCACCATTTCCGGGCTGACGGAGGGAATTTTCTGGAATTTCAAGGAGAAAAAAATCGCCGACGCCCTCCTGCGGCACTACGATTTGCGGGAAGATTTGTTAGCCACGACCGTTCCGACTTTTTCCATCCAAGGCAAAGTGACCAAAGCGGCGGCAGAGCGAACAGGTCTCGCCCCCGGCACGCCCGTCACCTACCGGGCTGGCGACCAGCCGAACAACGCCTTGTCGCTCAACGTCTTGCATCCCGGCGAAGTAGCGGCGACGAGCGGTACTTCCGGCGTCGTTTATGGCATTGTTGACCGCCCGGTTCACGACGAAAAGTCGAGGGTCAACGCCTTTGCTCACGTCAACTACGAGCAGAATTTCGACCGCATCGGCATCCTGCTTTGCCTCAACGGGGCGGGCATCGAGTACAGTTGGATAAAACACCAGGTCGCTCGCAGCGACCATTCTTACAGCGACATGGAACGCATGGCGAGCACCGTGCCGGTCGGTTCCGACGGTTTGTGCGTGTTGCCTTTTGGCAACGGGGCGGAGCGGGTGCTGGAAGACCGCAACGTGAACGCCCATATTTTCAACCTCGATTTCAACCGCCACACCCGCGCTCATTTGTACCGGGCTTCGCTCGAAGGGGTGGCGTTTTCGTTTGTGCTGGGCGTCAATATTTTGAAAGAGCTGGGTTTGAACGTGGACGTTATCCGCGTCGGGAACGACAATATGTTTCAATCGAAGCTATTTTCGATGACCATCGGCACTTTACTGAACAGCGAAATTGAAGTGGTGGAAACCACCGGGGCGATTGGCGCGGCGCGGGCGGCAGGCGTGGCGGCAGGCGCGTACAAGTCGCTGGAAGAAGCCTTGCGCGGCGTCCAACCCGGCGCGGTGTACGAGCCGAGCCTCAACCGGGCGCTTTGCGAACAGGCTTATAGTTACTGGCATTCCCGGCTCGAATTGGCGATGGAAGAACGCGCCGCCGGTCGCCGGGAAGTGGAGCAAGCGTCGCCGGAAAAAACGGAAATCATGCGCAAGGAAATTCGCCGCCACTGCAAAGACCTGGCGGCTGCCAAGCTTCAACTCAACGCCGCCAACGAGTTTTTGGCGGAGGTGAAATCGGCGCTGCAATCCGTCGCCCAACGAAGTGCAGTCAACCACACGGGCGAGGCGTCCAAGCTGCTGCAAAAAATTGACGCCTACCTCGACCAAAGCACCGCCTGGCAAGACTTTGAAGAGCATTTCGACTTGCTGCACGACGATTTTTTCAAAAGGCTGAAAGCTATTCATCCTGCCTTTTCCATGCAGGAACTCAAGTTGTGCGCCTACCTGAAAATGAACTTGAGCACCAAGGAAATCGCCAGCCGGCTGAATATTTCGGCGCGAGGCGTGGAGACGAGCCGGTATCGGTTGCGGAAAAAACTGGGGGTGGGGGAGGGGGAGAATTTTTTGATTTTTCTGGAAAATCTTTGAGCTGCGGTTGATGAGGGTTGATAAGGACTTAACTTTGTAAAAAGCCTTGAAAATGAACAAAGAAGCGGCAATAGAAAAATATCCTACCTACAAAGAATACCTCTGGTACGAAGCGCATGAGGAGGAAATCCTCCAACGCTACTTCGGCAGGTTTGTCGTCGTTTCGGGCAAAAAGATAATCGGCGATTTCGGCAGCCTGGCGGCGGCGCTTCAGGAAACGCTGAAACATCAGAAACCTGGTTCTTTTATCATTCAACATGCTTTGCCAGCCAATCCCAAACGCTTGCCTCGCCTTCGCAATCACCAACTCGTGACCATCCATGGAGCGTGAAGCCATTTTTGCCAAGACGACCCTTTTTGATGAAATCATGCTGGAAATTCTCACCCCGGCAGGAATTTCAGACATCCAGCCGGATGCCCAACCTCATTGGGTGCAAGCGCTTTGGGACACGGGCGCTACCATGAGTTGCATTTCCGACCGCCTGGCAAAACAATTGGGATTGACGGAATTGGGCTTTATGCAGATGGGCACTGGTTCCGGTTTCCAGCGAGTGCCCTATTACGTGGTTTCGCTTCATTTGACGGAGCAGAAAATTTTCAATCCTTGCGTGGTGTCGGAATTCACCTACATAGATGACGATTGCGACTTCATTATTGGAATGGACATCATCAGTCAGGGCGACTTTGCACTTTCTCATCGGGATGGTGCTTCCCTTTTATCGTTTCGCATTCCTTCGCTTTCATCCATTGATTTTGAAGAAGAGGGGTAATTAGAAAGCGTTTTTACTTTAAAAAATCATCACCGCATGGAAAGCGTAAAATTTCTAAGAAAAGCAATCATCGAGGCGATGTCTGAGCACGCCACCTACCTCGCTGGTTCCAACCTGCCACAAGTCGAGTACCAGGTGCTCACCGATGAAAAGCATGACAAGTATCAATTACTGGCAATTGGTTGGGACAAGAGCGAACGCATTTACAGCGTGATTTTTCACGCCGACATCATCGGCGGGAAAGTCTGGGTGCAGGAAGACAATACCGAAGAGGGCTTTGCCAACCTGCTGCTGGAAAAAGGGGTGAGCAAACAGGACATCGTGCTGGCTTATTTTCCAGATTATCATCGTCAGTACACGGAGTTTGCAGCCGCTTGATTGCTGCTAATCACGCGCCACTTCGGCCTCTTGAAAGTCAATTTCTCAACATGACCACCTGGTTTTTGACGTACCCTTGACGTATTTATTTCCCACCCCTGGCGAAAATTTGCAGTACGCCCTTCATCCTGCATCCTTCCCCCTCTGCTTTCCTTTGTTCGGCTAAACCAGCCTTTCTCCAAAATTTTATTCAAGGCAAATTATCCTTTTCCAAAAAATCATTCTACTCTCGAATAGGTAAAACTAAATGGTATGAAACTTACAGCGACGCGATGGTTCGTCCTTTTGCTCCTTGTTGCGCCCGGCATTTTTTGCTTCACCGGCTACCGGGATAACGTCTCCTCCGGCGCCCACGTCCCTCATTCCTCATCCCTCATCCCTGTTTATCAGGACGCTTCCCAACCTATCGAATCGAGAGTCAACGACCTGCTGAAAAGAATGACCCTGGACGAAAAGCTTGTGCAAATCCAGTGCATCTGGCAACGCAAATCCGCTTTCATTGATAAAAATGGCGACCTGCTCGCCGACAGCGCCGCCGTCTATCTGAAAAACGGCATCGGGCAGGTCGGCAGACCGAGCGAAGGCTTCGACCGCTCGAAAAATACGGGCAGAACCGCCGCTGAAAACGCCCGCTTCACCAATCAAATCCAAAAATTTCTGGTTGAAAAAACCCGCCTCGGCATCCCCGCCATGTTTCACGAAGAATGCCTGCACGGTCACGCAGCGAAGGATGCCACCAGTTTTCCGCAACCCATCGGTTTGGGCAGCACCTGGAATCGCCAATTGGTGGAAGAACTTTTCACCATGACTGCCCGCGAGGCAAGGTCACGCGGCACCCACCAGGCGCTCGCTCCCGTCGTGGACGTGGTACGTGACCCTCGATGGGGGCGCACCGAGGAGACCTACGGCGAAGACCCTTACCTCGCCGGGGAAATAGGCTTGGCTGCCGTTTTCGGCTTCCAGGGAAGAGGAAAAACAATTGACAACGAGCACGTTATCGCCACATTGAAGCACATGACCGGGCACGGGCAACCCGAAGCGGGCAACAACATCAGCCCCGCCGCCGTGCCGGAACGAATGGTGCGGGAGATGTTTTTACCGCCCTTTAAAAAATGTGCGCAGCAGGGAAACGTGCGCAGCGTGATGCCTTCGTACAATGAAATTGACGGTGTTCCGAGCCACGCCAGCAAGTGGCTCTTGCAAGACATCCTGCGCGGCGAGTGGGGTTTCAAAGGCAATATCGTTTCCGACTATTACGCCATTCGGGAGCTTGCCGACCGCCACCATATCGTGCCCGACCGCAAAGCCGCCGCCGTTTTGTCGCTGACCACTGGCGTTGACATCGAGCTGCCGGAGCAGGAGACTTACCGCCTGCTGAAAGCTGTTTTTGAAAAAAACGAACTGCCACTCGCTGTCCTCGACACCGCCGTCGCCCGCAACCTGCGGCAAAAATTTGAACTGGGTCTGTTTGAAAATCCCTACGTGGACGAGGCAAAAGCTGCCGCCGAAGTCGGCTCGGAAAAAAATGCGGCATTGGCGCTGCGAGCCGCCGAGGAAGCCATCATTTTGCTGCAAAACAACAACAGCCTCGCTCCCGTCAGCGCCGACCGCTACAAAACCATCGCCATCATTGGGCCCAACGCAGACAAAGAATTGCTCGGCGGCTATAGCGACCACCCGAAATATTTCGTCACCGTCCTGCAAGGCATCCGGGAAAAAGTGGGCAGCAAGGCAAAAATCTTGTACGCCGAAGGCTGCGGCATCACCCAGCCCGGCAGTTGGTACCTCGACCCCGTGCTGCCCACCGACCCCGCCGAAGACCGCAAAAAAATTGCGGAAGCAGTCGCCATTGCGCAGCAGGCAGACCTGGTCATTCTTGCTGTCGGCGGCAACGAATTGACCAGCCGCGAAGCCTGGTCGGAAGGTCACCTCGGCGACCGCACTCACCTGGAACTGGTGGGTTTGCAAAATGAACTTATCAATCAAATTGCCGCCACCGGCAAGCCCATCATTGGTTTGCTTTTCAACGGCAGCCCTTTGGCAATTCAGAACCTTGCGGCGAAGTCCTTTGCCGTTTTCGAGTGCTGGTATCTCGGTCAGGAATGCGGCAGGGCAGTAGCCAACGTGCTGTTCGGCGACGTGAATCCCAGCGGCAAATTGACCATCAGTTTTCCCCGCTCGGCTGGGCACATTCCCGCGTTTTACAACCACAAGCCTACCGCCCGCCGGGGTTATCTCTGGGATGAAGTTTCCCCGCTGTACGCCTTTGGCTACGGTTTGAGCTACACTACTTTTAATATAGGTGAGCCAAAATTGGAGCAAGCCAGCATTGCCGTCGGCGGCTACGCAATCGTTGGCGTAGAAGTGACGAACACCGGCAAAGTCGCCGGCAAAGAAGTCGTGCAACTTTACCTGCGCGACAAAGTGAGCAGCGTCACCCGCCCGGTGAAGGAGTTGAAAAGCTTCGAAAAAGTGGAATTGAAGCCCGGCGAGACGAAGACGGTGAAATTCACCCTGACACCAGAGGAACTTTCCTTGTTCGACATCAACATGAAATGGGTGGTGGAGCCGGGGGAGTTTGAAATCATGGTGGGCAATTCTTCCAGAAATGAAGATTTGAAAAGGACGGTTTTGACCGTGAAATAATCCGGTTGAACCCCCACGTATCGGATACCTTCAAGTTATCCCCAATGCAATTAAAGAGTAAACGAAAAATAAAATGACAAATATGGAACATAGACAATTAATTACGACCGCAAGAGTAGTGGGAGTGTGGTATTTGATTTTGGCAATTTCGGGGATATTAGGGTTTATGATTTTTCACTCACAGATTTTTATTTCAAATGACCCTCAAAAAACTCTAACCAATTTGATTAACCATGAATCCACTTCAAGAATAAGACTTCTATTGGAGTTGGTTATTATTATCTCGCAAGCTCTTGCCGCAGTATGGTTTTATAAACTGTTCAGAGAAATTAATACATGGGCAGCTTGGACGGTTGGCATTTGGGGTATGATGAATTCCGCAGCAATTATGATTAGTGCAATTTCAATGAGTTCTGCTATTGAAATTGCAAAATCTTCTACTCAAACTTTTCAAGAGAAGATTACATTGATACAACTCTTAAGTAATTTAATTACAAATGCTTGGGGGATTGGGAATATTTTCTTTGGACTTTGGCTAATTCCAATGGGATATATTGTCGTCAATTCGAAAAGAATGCCTGTTTGGCTTGGACGAATTCTAATAATTGGCGGTATTGGTTATCTTCTTAGTGTTTTTACAAAATACATAGGGATTAATAATCCTTTATTAGCGCTTTTAGCCATTCCTGCGACAGTCGGAGAATTCTGGATGATAGGCTATCTATTAATTTATGGAATACGACCTGTTATGAAAATCGAGAAATAATGATGAAACAAGCTTTTCTCCTTTTGTTTTCCTGCCTGTTGCAAACCGCCCTGGTTTGCCAGAACGCGACCGAATTCAGGTTTCCCAACGGAGCCAAAGCAGCCTTGTGCCTCACCTACGACGACGGCTTGCCCAGCCACGTGAACATCGTCGCTCCGATGCTGAAGAAGTACAATTTCAAGGGCACTTTTTTCATGACCATGTCCGCCACCTCCGTCCGGGAAGAAATGGAAAAGTGGAAAATGTTAGCCGCCGAAGGGCATGAATTGGCAAACCACTCAGCCTATCATCCTTGCCAAAAATCGAAACAAGGCATGGATTGGGTGAAAGAATATTACGACCTCGACAAGTACACGGTGGAAGAGATTTTGGCGGAAATCCAATTTGCCAACAGCTTTTTGCAAGCGATGGACGGAAAAACCAGCCGCACTTTCGCCTATCCCTGCGCTCATTTCAATGCCGGGGGCGTGAGTTTCAAGGATTCCGTTTCGCATTACGCTTCGGCGGCAAGAGGAGTGCATGATGGGCTGCCCGCGCCGATGGACATTGACTTGTTCAACGTGCCAGCTTGGGCGCCTGACAACCACGAGGCAAAGAATTTGATTGCCTACATCGAGACCATCATCGAAAAGCAAACCCTGAGCACCATCTGCTTTCACGGCGTGGGCGGCGAGCACCTGCGTGTTTCGGCAGAAGCGCACGAAGAAATGCTGAAATGGCTGGACGCCCACCGCGATAAAATTTGGGTGACCACCTTTCAGG
>CAZHLB010000249.1:0-8917 GCA_964533005.1 uncultured Saprospiraceae bacterium | reverse complement strand
GGCAAGCTCACGTTTACGAAACTTCAAAAGTTTCGTAAACGTAATTCGGCACTTTGTCGCCTTTGGCGAATGACAAAGGCGACAAAGAGCGACAAATGGAAGGGGGAAGTAGTTACATTATTTGTGCAGGAAGTCTTCCGGCGGCGACAAAAACAGGCTCAGGTTGAAAAACACCCCGTCGGCAGGCTCCACTTTAAATGCCTCCGTCCCCGGCAATTTCGACTCGAAATCCGTGCTGAAATTCAGTTGGTAGCCCGCCTTCAAGTTCCCCCAAATCCAGCTTGAAAACTGATGCTGCAAGCTCGCCGAAGCAACGCCTTCCGAGTGGTTGAAGGCATAAGCTAAATGGTCATCAACTGGTGTTATCACGTCGAACCGGTAGCTCTGGCTCAAATATTCCACGCCGACGAGCGAGATGTTCGCTTCGTTGAAATTGCGCCGCAGAAAAATGAAGCCCGGCAAGGCAGACTCGATGCCCCAATGCTCATTGAAAGTCTTGTTGAAAATCACGAAAGGCAGCGCATTGAATTTACGGAAACTGTTAGAAGCGGTGACGCCAATGCCCCATTCCAGGTCGTCGTGGGGCTTGCGGGCATAGACGCCGAGCAGCCGGTAAATGGCATACCTGTCCCTGAAATTGACCAGCCCGTTGTAGTTGCCATTGGAAGAATAGCGCAGCCGGAAAGCGAGGTAGCTGGTTTCATTGAGCGCTTTGGTGAGATAGGTCGAGATGGAATTGCTTTTCAAATTGTGGTTGTTCAACTCCTGGAAAGTCTCCGGAAAATCAACGCCTACCTGGTCGAACTGGTAATATTTCGAGGAGAATTGATAGCCCATCAAGAGGTTGAAACCATCCTTTGAAATCAGCGGCGCTTTCATGTCCAGTTCCAAATAATGGATGAATTGGATGTCGCTGTACGGCTCAGTGAAGTTACCGTCTTCCGGTTCCAATGTGCCTCCGTTCATGAAGACGTAGGACAAATGGATGCCTTTCGTGGGCGACTTGTAGCGGACGCCGGGCTTGCAGAAACAGCGGACTTCGATGCCTTCGGACGTGATGTCTTCGGGAAAGAAGTCGGGTTTAGTTTGGGAGAAAGCCGACGTGGTTGCCAGCAAGAAAAGCAGGGTGTGAAGTCGTTTCATTTTGGTCGTTGTCATGCTGGCAAAGCTGCTGCTTTTTACCTTTCCTGCCAAAACGAAGCGCCAAGAAGTCTTTTTCTAATTTTCCCTTTTACTGTTTGTTACCTCCCGCATGCTCATGCCGCAAAAACAAAAGCCTTTCCTCGTCCTCGTCGCCGGGCTGCCTGCCTCCGGGAAGACCTGGTTTGCCGCCGCACTGGCGGAAAAACTGAATGCCGTACACGTCAACAGCGATGCCCTGCGCACAGAATTGGGCTTGCGGGGCAGCTACGACACATCTTCCAAGCAGGCAGTTTACGATGCCATGCTGGCAAAAGGCGGAGCCGCTTTGCAAGCTGGTCGCTCGCTCGTGGTGGACTCTACTTTTTTCCGGGAAACCTTGCGCCAGCCCTGGTTGGACTTAGCGGAAAAACACAGTGCGCCTTTTTTTTTGATAGAAATTAGAGCGCCGGAAGCAGTGATTTTTCAGCGTTTGCAACAAAAACGGGAGGACAGTGAGGCGAATTGGAATGTCTATCAAATGCTGAAGGAGAACTGGGAACTCATCCGGCAGCCGTACTTGGTTTTGAATTCTCACGTGCTGAAAATCAGTGAAATGGTCGAGTTGGCGGAGCAATATTTGGCAAAAAGCTGACAGGTGGAAAACAGGTTTTCCACCTGTCAGCTTTCGACTCGAATTAAAAATCAATGACCCACCATCAAATCCACGACCTCGTCAGAAACGGCATTTTTCCTGAGCATTCCGGCTCAGCCGAATTGGTGGAAACCCACGCCAACTGGATAATTCTAACTGAAACTCACGCCTGGAAAATCAAAAAACCGGTGCATTTGAATTTCCTCGATTATTCCACCCTGGGAAAGCGGAAGTTTTATTGCCAGCAAGAAGTCGAGTTGAACCGCCGCCTGACGGATATCTACCTCGGTGCAGTTCCCATCCATTTCAACGGCGAAAAATTTGGCGTCAAAATCCCTGGCGAAATCATGGACTATGCGGTGAAAATGAAGCGCCTCGAAGCCGCCCGGCAGATGCATCTTTTGTTGCAAAACGACCAGGTGAAAATTGCCGACGTGGAAGCCATCGCTGAAATCGTGGCTGATTTTCACCACCGGGCAAAAACTGTCAGCCGACCCTTCGACGAACAGGCTACGGCGGCTGATTTTGCTGACATTCAATCGGTTGTGCCGCTTCTTGCCGGGCAGGTGAATGCCATTTTGGAAAAAGAAATTGCCGCCTGGGTAGATTTGGCGAAGGCATTTTTGGCAAAAACCAGCGCCCGTTTCCAGCAGCGAATCGAGGCAGGCATGGTGCGGGACGGGCACGGAGACTTGCATTCGGGCAATATTTTCCTGTTGGAAAAACCGGTGATTTTCGACTGCATCGAGTTCAGCGCCCACTTCCGGGAAAACGACATTTTAAGCGAGACGGCTTTTCTCTGCATGGACTTGGAGCGGCACGGCAGGCAGGATTTGGCGAAGGCTTTTTTGAAAAAATATACCGCCCTTTTTCCGTGCATAAATGGCAGGGAAGATGAGGCTATATTTCAATATTTTTTGCTCTACCGGGCATCTGTTCGTCTGAAAATCAGTGCGTTGCGATTGCAGGGTAAATTAGCGGGAGGCGAAAAAGATTGCTCCGAAGAAATGCGGGAAATACGGCAATTGGAGCAATTATGCCGCAGGTATGCTCAGGCGCTGGCAGCCGCTTTTTGAACAACCCAAGCAGCAAATCCGTCCTAATTCAAATATTGTCAACCATGAGAATTTCAGATGTCAACCAAGACGGCATCGGGCTGGACGGTCTCGACCCGATAGCATATTTCAACGGCGAATTTTTAAAAGGCGACCCGACCTTAAGCTCTACTTTTGAAAACACCCGCTACCTGTTTGCAAGCGAGGAAAACCTGGAAAAATTCGAGGAAGACCCTTCGATGTTTATCCCGGTTGCAGGCAACCCGCCTTCCGGCGAATACCAGGGCGACGTCAGCGCCAACTTGCATAGCGAGTACCCGGCAACGAACCGGGCGCTGGAAGATGAAGAATTCCCGATGGAATCGAATGCAGCGCCTGCCCTTGGCGATGAGGAGCCGGACGAGGAGGATTTGGCGAAAACGAATTTATACGAGGCGGAGTGAGGTTTCAGAAGCCTCGTTTACTGAACCTGCTGTTGCTCAAACAAGGTATCCGGGGCAACGGTATCCTGTAGAATTTCTTCTTGCGAAGCGTCCGTTCCCTGTTCGATGAACTCGCCTTCGGTGGGTGCATCCGTCGCTTGTTCAAAGGGTTCGCCTCCTTGTTGTCTTTCCGTTCCTTGCTCGATGAACTCGCCTCCTGTTTCGTCGGGAGTGGAGCCGGAAGGGCTGAAAATCACCACCAGCACAATCACCAGCGCAATTGCTCCGACCACCATCCAAACCATTTTTTTCGAGCCGGAGGTGGCAGGTTTTGCGGCAGGTTTGGGCGCAGGCGCAGCGGCAGCCCTTGCTGCGACGGGCGCTTGTTTTGCGGTGGGAGCGCCTTCCAATTCGTTCAGCAAATCGAGCAGGGCGTCGTTGATTTTCGCTTTCTCTTGCGAGATGTCCTGGTAGGAAAGAGCGCCGCTCAACTCCCCCCGCTTGAGGTCTTTCAGCCTCCGGCGCAGGGAAATGATGCCGTTTTGCAGCTCGTAATTTTTCTCCACCGTCAGCGCATCGAGTTCGTTCAAGGATTCTTCGAGCTGGTCTTCGGCGATGAGGTCTTTTATTTTTTTGATGTTTTCCATTGAAAGAAGTTTTGAGTTTGGATGAGTGGTAGTGCGGCTTTGATTGGTTTTTATAAATGGGTGGAACACGTCATCGTCTGCACGTCTGGGAAGTCCCCTTCAGAGAGAGAAAAAATTTTTGAAAAAATTTTTTTCTCTCTCTAAGTCTCTCTTCCTGAGCGGCTTGCATCGAGGGTTCTTCTGTTGCACTATTTTTAAAAATCAAAAAAAGCCGGGCTGCGAGGTGGTGCAAATAAAGGGAAGATTTGGGAGGTGTGGGGTTTGGGTTTGGGGAAGAATTGAGGAGGGAGAAATGGGGGTTTGATTTTAGCAAGGTCGCACCAGTGGGTTGGGATTTTCGCCTTGGACGCCGATGATTTTATTGGCAAAATAGAGCGGTTTCAGTCCAAGCAGAAATTTGAAATCGAAATTCCGCTTGAATTTTTCAGCCATTTTGCCTGCTACCAAAACGAGATGCAGATTGAACTCATAATCAGGATTGTAAAAAAATTGACGGAAGCGGTTGCTCATGAAATCGGTCAGGCAGGTGTGAAACTTCTCCCAAATCTCTTCCCGCTTCAAGTCGCCGCTGCCTTGCGATTGCACACTTTTCAACTCGACCACGAACCAATGAAACTTGCCATCGGCGCACCGCTGAACAATCAGACAATCAGGTGATTTGGGCCGGTCGCCAGCACGAATGGCATCGGCGTAAAAATCGTCCACTTTGATGATGACAAAATCCGTAGCCGGAATGGCAGGGTCGAAATCCACGCAAATTCCCTGGTCGCAGCATTCGGATTTGATAAAATAAGCAAGGGCAGGTTCCGCTCGCAGTTCATCGAGTAGCATGTTGGGCTTCGTTTAGTTCTTGGTAAATGTGGATGCGTTCATTGTACAAGTCTTCGGAAACCTCGACAAAATTGTGGTCTTCGATGCCTTCCTCCGTCGCCTGCATGTCCGGCTTGACAATGCTTCCTTTTTCAGTCATCACCATGTGATAAACGGCTACTTTTTCCGGTTCGATTTCTTTTGCCAGAAGCATGTTGCTTAGTTTGTTGAACATGAAATCGCTGTGCGAGGTGAGCACAATTTTCAGGTTGTGTTTGGTTAGTTCTCCCAAGATTTTCATCATTTGAACCTGAACTTGGGGATGCAGGTGAGCCTCCGGCTCTTCGATAATCAGCAGGGATTTTCCTTCGTCCGTTTTTGAACGAATCACGTGCTTCAAAAACAAAACCAGGGGCGCCAGTTCTGAAATCATGGAAGCGGTTTCGGTGATGTGGAAACTACTTTCCCCGCCTTCGGGGCGGAAGTATATTTTCTTGCTGAAATCATCCCGAAAGACCTCGCCGTGCAGGATGTTTTTTTCAATGCGCAAGCCGGTAGTCGCTATTTTCCCGGCAGGGTAAGTCTCATATTGCCCCATTAATTTCAGGTAAAAATCGGCGACCGGAGCACCGTAACCAGGCAAGTCGAAATTGCCATTGAGCAAGATTCGTTGGGTAGATAATTTAGCGAACAATGCGCCCATATTGCTTAAAGATTGATACACGCCGGAGCGAAAAGTCGGCAAATAATAAACCTGATAAACATCTTTCCAAAGCAGCCTTTGAATTACCTGCAATGCATTGTGAACCCTGGTTTGAGGGAATATTTCAGCATTTGCATCCGGATTAAAATCGGCAAATTGAAAATCAAACTCTATAATTTTCATTGCTTCATTTAATACAATATGCAGGCTGTTTTTTTTATCGCTTGCCTTTATTATTAACTGTCCCAAATCACCGGAAGCATTACTTAAAGTAGCGTAAGTATTGCTCACGTAGCGTTTTGCATCTTCAAATATTTTCTCAAAAAAAGCCTTGCCTGCATTGTTGACTATATCTTTCCAATTTTCATCCTTTACGTGATAACCTGCACCTGCCGGTTCTGCAACCATATCCGATTGAAAATATGCCCGCATTTTCAAAGGGTCTGTTTCCGACATGGCTTTTAATATACAAAAGAGGATATTGGTCGCAAATGACTTCCCCACATTATTCTCCCCATACAACAAATGCAAGTCTTTCTCCAAGTCGAACTCGAAGCGATGAATAGGCCCCAAATTTTGAATTTCAATTTTCATGCGGCTAATATTCTGAAGGTTAAGCTAAGGTGAAAACAGGACGGCAACCAGCCAGGTTTCGCAAGCAAAGGACGGAAAACTTGTGGAAAACTTTCCCGGCGCTTCAATCCGTCCCCCCGCCCCGCTTGTTGTACCTTCGTCCACCCGGAACGGAAAGTTGAGGAAACTTCTCGCCTCGCACTTTTGACTTTAGCCTTTTTACTTTTTACTTCAAGACATGCCTGCATTCGCACATCTCCACTGCCACACGCAATACTCCCTGCTCGACGGCGCTTCCGACATCGCCAAAATGATGGACAAAGCCAAACGGGACGGGCAGTTAGGCGTCGCACTGACCGACCACGGCAATATGTTCGGCGCTTTCCAATTCGTCAACGAGGCGAACAAGCGGGGGCTGAAACCAGTCCTCGGCTGCGAGTTTTACCTCGTTGCCGACCGGCACAAAAAGCAGTTCCTGCGCTCGAAGGGCGAGGAGGACGTGCGTTACCACCAGCTTTTGTTGGCAAAAAACAAGACGGGTTATGAGAACCTGTCCAAGCTCTGTTCGCTCGGTTTCATTCAAGGTTTGTACGGCAAGTACCCTCGCATTGACAAAGAATTGCTGATGCAATACCACGAAGGTTTGATTGCCACAAGCTGCTGCATCGGGGCGGAAATTCCGCAAACCATCGTCAAACACGGGGCGGAGCGGGCGGAAGAGCTGTTGAAATGGTGGCTTGACCTGTTTGGAAAGGAAGATTATTACATCGAAATCCAGCGCCACCGGGGCATGGAAAACGTGGACGGGCTTGGAATCAGCCAGGAGGACGTGAACCAGGTTTTGCTCGGCTTCGCCAAAAAGTACGAGCTAAAAGTCATCTGCACCAACGACAGCCACTACATCGAGGAAGAAGACGCCATGCCGCACGACATCTTGCTCTGCGTCAACACCAACAGCCAACTCGACGACAAAGACCGCTTCCGTTTCCCGTCCAGCGATTTTTATTTCAAGACCCAGGAACAGATGAACCGCCTGTTTGGCGACGTGCCGCAGTCGGTGGACTACACGCAGGAGATTTTGGACAAAATCGAGCCGCTCAAACTGGTGCGGGACGTGCTGCTGCCTGCCTTCCCGGTGCCCGCCGGCTTCGATTCGCAAGACGAATACCTGCGCCACCTGACCTTCGAAGGCGCCCGCCGACGCTACGGTTCCATCACGCCGGACATCGAGGAACGGCTCAATTTCGAGCTGAACGTCATCAAAAATTCAGGCTACCCCGGCTACTTCCTCATCGTGCAGGATTTCACCTCGACCGCCCGGAAAATGGGCGTCTCGGTGGGCCCCGGAAGGGGGTCGGCGGCAGGTTCGGCGGTGGCATATTGCGTCGGCATTACCAACGTTGACCCCATCAAATACGACCTGCTTTTCGAGCGATTCCTCAACCCGGAGCGGGTGAGCATGCCCGACATTGACATTGACTTCGACGACCGGGGACGGGACAAGGTGATTAATTACGTCGTTGAAAAATATGGCAAAATGCAGGTTGCCCAAATCGTCACCTACGGCACAATGGCAGCAAAATCAAGCCTCCGGGACGTCGGCAGGGTGATGGGCATTCCGCTTTCGGAAGTAGATAAGGTGGCGAAATCCTTCCCGATTGCGCTCGGCGCTACACTCGAAGACGTGCTTGCCGACGGCGACGTTGCGCCAAGTTTGAAAGAGCGGTTGAATTCAGAGGACTTGGACAAAGCGCAGAAATTCAGGCAATTAGCGAACAGCGGCGACGAAATCGGGCACATGATTCAGACCGCCCGCAAGCTCGAAGGCTCTGTCCGAAACACCGGCATCCACGCTTGCGGCGTCATCATCACCCCCGACGACATCACGAAGTACGTGCCGGTGTCGGTGGCGAAAGACAGTGAATTGCTGGTCAGCCAGTTCGACAACAGCGTGGCGGAACAGGCGGGTTTGCTGAAAATGGACTTCCTCGGCTTGCGCACGCTGACCATTATTGATGATTGCATCCGCATCATCGAACAGGTGCATGGGGTGAAAATTGACCCCGACGCCATTCCGCTCGACGATGCAAAAACTTACCAGTTGTTTCAGCGGGGCGAGATGGTCGCCATTTTCCAGTATGAAAGTTCGGGAATGCAGAAGTACATGAAGGACTTGAAACCGACCGCTTTCGGAGACCTGATTGCTATGAACGCACTGTACCGACCGGGGCCCCTGGCGTACATTCCGAGTTTCGTCAATCGCAAACATGGCAGAGAACCAATCAGTTACGACTTGCCGGAAATGGAAGAATACCTCGGCGAGACCTACGGAATTACGGTTTATCAGGAGCAAGTCATGCTCCTCAGCCAAAAACTCGCAGGCTTCACTAAAGGCGAAGCCGACGTCCTCCGAAAGGCGATGGGCAAAAAGCAAAAAGCGGTGCTGGACAAGATGTACGGCAAGTTCATCGAAGGCTGCGAGAAAAACGGGCATCCAAAAACCATCTGCGACAAAATCTGGAAAGACTGGGAAGCCTTCGCCAGCTACGCTTTCAACAAAAGCCACTCCACCTGCTACGCCTTGCTCGGTTTTCAGACTGCCTACCTCAAGGCGAACTACCCTCCGGAATTCATGGCAGCGAACCTTTCCAACAACAAGAGCGACATTTCGAGCATCACCAAACTGCTGCAAGAATGCAACCGAATGGGCGTCCAAGTGCTGGGGCCCGACATCAACGAGTCTGTTTCCGACTTCACGGTGAACAAGCAAGGACAGGTGCGTTTCGGCATGAGCGCCCTCAAAGGCGTCGGCGAGGGCCCCGTGGAAATGATACTCGAAGAGCGGCAAAAACGAGGTCATTTCACCTCTATTTATGATTTCGTCAAACGCCTCGACACCAAAGCGGCAAACAAAAAAGTGCTGGAAAGCCTCG
>CAZHLB010000248.1:7877-8935 GCA_964533005.1 uncultured Saprospiraceae bacterium | reverse complement strand
CCGTACCGCCGAACTCCAGTTCGGCGGCGACCGAGCATCCGCCGCCGAACTGGAGTTCGGCGGTACGGGGCACGTTTCAGCCCGAAAGGAACATGAGCCAAAGTAAAAAGAGAAAAGTAAAAAGGTAGGGGCGCTGCCCAGGCGAAAACGCCTCTCTTTTTACTTTTTTCCAAAAAGATTTTCAATTCCTGAAAGCAGCACGTAAGCAACAATAATCAAGGCGAAAGCAGCTTCTTTCAGCAAAATCAGCATTGCTACGGCGAGGGCGGCGAAGGTAAAACGGATTTCATTGCCCCTCCACGAGAGGGTTTTGAATTTCATGCTGAACATCGGGAAGTTCGCCACCATCAGCCAGCAAAGCAGCGGGATGTTGGCGTAAACAAAGGCGGGTGTAGAAACCAGGTCTCTCAAACCGAAGGAATTGAAATGAAAAATCATCATCAAACCGGCAGCGTACAAAGTGCAAGACGGCGTGGGCATGCCGATGAAACTTTCCGTTTGCCGGGTGTCGAGGTTGAAAATGGCGAGGCGCAGGGCGGCGAAAAGCGAAACAAAAAAGGCAGGTGAGGCGGCGAGAATCAGCTCGAAAGGCAGCGGGTCTGCTCCTTTTTCCAAGCCTTGCACCAGCAGCATGTACAAAATTGCGCCGGGGGCGACGCCGAAGGAAACCATATCCGCCAGCGAATCGAGCTGCCCGCCGAGCGGGGATTTGACTTTGAGGATGCGGGCGAACATGCCATCCAAAAAATCGGCGACGCCGCTGGCAATGATGAAGGCAAAGGCTTGCTCGAATTGCCCGTAAAGCACGCTTGCTACGGCGCAGCAGCCCAGGAATAAATTGATGAGCGTGATGAAGTTCGGGATGTTTTTTTTGACCATGAATTTGTGCATTTGCCAACCCGGCGGCGGGTTTGGGTTGTCCATTCGGAAGTTCGGGAGGAAAGAAGGAGCGGCGATGTTTCCTGCAAAATTAGCCGTTGCGCCGAAAGCTGACAGGTGGCGTTGGGGGGGGGGGGGGGGGGGGAGTTAAAAAAAAAAAAATGGGGGGGGGGGGGGGG
>CAZHLB010000248.1:0-7867 GCA_964533005.1 uncultured Saprospiraceae bacterium | reverse complement strand
GCATAAAAATTATCATACAAAAAATTTCCCCCCCCCACCCCGAACTCCACCTGTCAGCTTTGAACTGTCGCCAAAACTTCATTGTCTTGCCTCGCCTGTACTTTTGGTAACGTTGAACCGTTACTTTTGGGCTTGAACCAGTGCCGCCAACCTTTCCGAAAGTTTGAAACTTTCGGAAAGGTGGAGGTTCAAACCATCCAATCCAACCATTCCGAAGCATGAAAAAAATTGCCACCCTTTCTCTTTTTGCCGCCTTTTCCCTGCTTGCCCTTTCGCTGCAAGCCCAACCCATCAACAACGAATGCGCCACCGCCACCTCGCTTAATGACGTGACCAACTGGTGCTCCGGTTCAGGCGCTTACACCAATGTCAACGCTACTTTGAGCAGCAATGCCGGGCAGCCTTTTTGCTTTCCGGACATGAGCAGCGACGTTTGGTTTTCGTTCAAAGCGGAGGCGACAACGGTCAATATTACCGTCGTCGGCAACACCGCCCCGCCGAATCCGGCGGGCGGCTCGCTCGACAACCCGCAATTCGCACTTTACGCAGGCAACTGCGGCAACCTGACCGAGGTGGCTTGCGCAAGCGACGGGTTCGGTGCAGGCGTCATTGAAAGCCTCGCTTCCGGTCTGACGGTAGGGCAAACTTATTTCATCCGGGTGGATGGGCGCTCGGGAAATCAAGGCACTTTTCGCTTGTGCGTCAACAATTTCAACGACGTGCCCGACGCCAGCGGCGACTGCCCGACCGGGGTGATTTTGTGCGACAAATCTTCCTTCTCCGTCCAAGACCTCAGCGGCACGGGCAACCTGCAAAATGAGTTCAATTCCAACATTTGCGTTCAGCAGGAATTTGCCTCCGCCTGGTATCGCTGGACTTGCCTCGACCCCGGCACCCTCACTTTCACCATCACGCCGAACAACCCCAGCGACGACATTGACTTCGCTGTTTTCGAGCTTCCCGGTGGCATTGACGACTGCGCCAACAAGGTGAAAATTCGCTGCGAGGCTGCCGGTGAAAACGTCGGCTCCCCTTTCCCCGATTGGGAAATCTGCACGGGTCCTACCGGCTTGAGTCTTGCGGAAACAGACACCGACGAGCAGCCCGGTTGCGCTCCCGGCAACAACAACTACGTGTCGGCGGTGAACATGGTGGCGGGCAGGAGCTATGCTTTGCTCATCAATAATTTCAGCAATACAGGCAATGGTTTCAGCATCGAATTCGGCGGCACGGGCACTTTCAAGGGTCCCGAAGCCAACTTCAATTTCGAGCCGGACAGCGTTTGCCAGGGCGCTGAAATCGTGTTCGACGATGCCAGCACCGCCGTCGAGGGCATTCAAAAATGGGAGTGGAATTTTGGCGTCGGCGCTTCGCCTGCCGCTGCCACCGGTGCGGGCCCGCATGAGGTGACCTACAATTCTGCGGGTTTGAAATCTGTCGTTTTGACCATCACGAGCGAGGCGGGTTGTGCGGTGACGACCATCAAGCAAATCCAGGTGCTGCCGCTGCCGGAAGTTGACCCGACCATCATCGCCGACTATTGCGGGCCGCAAGACCAGACCGGCGGCATCACCCTCGAACCGCTCGGCACTGCCCTACCCTACCTGTACAATTGGGAAGGCTCAGGCACTTTCAGCCCGAATAATTCACAGGACGAACTGGCACAGGACAGCTATTCGGTCACGGTGAAAGATGCGAATGGCTGCACCCAGGCTTTCAATTTCGTCGTGCCGGAAGGTCTGAGCCTCGCCGCCAGCGTTGACCCGGTGACGCCGCCCACCTGCAACGGCGACTCGGACGCCAGCCTTTCCATTTCCATCCAAATCTCCAACCCGCCGGTCATGTTTGACTTCGGCATGGGCTTGACTTCGGACAACACGCTGACGGGTCTGCCCGCAGGCACTTACAATGTTTATGCGGTGGACAACGCAGGCTGCGAGGGCAATTTCACCATCACCATCGAAGACCCGCCGGTGCTGTTTTTGGGCGTAGAGCCGCTCGACATCAGTTGTTTTGGCTTGACGGATGGCAGCGTCACTGCCATTCCAGTGGGCGGCGCAGGCGACTACACATTTTTGTGGAGCAACGGACAAACGGTGAACCCAATTGAAAACCTGACGCAAGGAACGTACACGGTCACCGTCACCGACGCCAACGGTTGCACCATCACCAGCACCGCCGACATCATCGAGCCGGAAAATATCAGCCTTTCGGCAACCGCCTCCGACGTGCTTTGCGCAGGCGACTCGACTGGCGTGATTGACGTGCTGGCGAGCGGCGGAACCGCTCCGTTCGAGTACAGTTTGGACGGCGTGACCTTTCATCCCAGCGCAAAATTCCAAGGCTTGGCGGCAGGCAATTACGTGGTCGTGGTGCGGGACAGCCGGGGCTGTACTTTTTCGGTGGCAGCAAGCATCGCCGAACCCGACCCCATCTTCGTGGAAGCCGGTTCCGATCAAACCATTGACTTGGGCTACACGGCTGACATTCATGCGATTGCGACGCCCATTTTCGTGCCGCTGACCCTTACCTGGTCGCCGGCGGACTCGTCGCTAACCTGCTTCGATTGCCTCGACCCAACCGCTCTGCCCGTGCAAACGACGACTTACCTGCTGACTGCCGAGGACGACAAAGGCTGCAAGGCGGTGGATTCGCTCACGATTTTCGTGGTGAAAAAATACCCGATTTACATTCCGAACACCTTCTCACCCAATGCCGACGGGGTGAATGATTTTTTCACCGTTTACGGCGGAATCGCTGCCAAGCGGATTATTACGCTGAAAGTTTTTGCCCGGTGGGGCAGCTTCGTTTTCGATGGAAAAAACCTGCCGCTGAGCGACGAGCCTTTTGGTTGGGATGGGACGTTCAAGGGCAAAGTGATGAATCCTAGCGTGTTCGCTTATTTTGCGGAGGTGGAGTTTATTGATGGGGTGGTGGTTTTGTTCGAGGGAGATGTGACGATTGTGAGGTGAGATTCAATGAGACCTCAACCAGTACGGTGGTTTTTTTACTTTTGACATTTGCTGAAGCGGGAAGATTTAGCCTTCTGAATTTTTTAAATCAACTGGCAGGAGACATGATTAATACATTAAGACTTGACAATTTTAAATCCTGGCAAACAACAGGTGAGTTGCAATTGGGGTCAATAACTGGTTTTTTCGGAGCAAATAGTTCAGGAAAAACGAGTTTGCTTCAAGCGTTGCTGCTGCTAAAACAAACCATTGAATCCTCAGACCGAAATCAAACCCTTGATTTTGGGAAACCAGGTGAAGCATCTTATGTAGAATCCGGCTCGTTCGATGATGTGGTTTTTAAGCATGACAAGAATTCGTCCCTTCGTTTTGAAATGGCGTGGGACTTACCTAAAGAGTTGGTCATTGCTAACCCTGAAACTCCAAAAAGTGAGCTTTTTAAATCAAACAAACTCTCTTTTTCAACAGAAATTTGCCAAAAACAGCCGGAAGGTTCTTTGTTCGTGAAACAATTATCCTATGATTTTGCGGATGTGTGTTTCAAGTATCAAAAAAGAAACGGCAGTGAATTGTATGAATTAAAAGCAGAATCGGCACATCATCCTTTTCGGTTCAAAATGACGCCTGGCAGAAAATGGTATCCTCCTTCTCCGATTAAGTTTTACGGCTTCCCCGACCAGTCGAAGTATTATTATCAAAACGCTGGTTTCATTGCAGATTTCCAGTTTCAGTTCGAATCGCTATTCAAGAATATTTACTACTTGGGACCGCTTCGGGATTATCCAAGACGTGAATATATCTGGTCTGGCAGCCAGCCGGAAGACATGGGCAGGCGAGGCGAAAAAGCGATTGATGCCATTTTGGTTTCTGATGATCGGGGCGTAAAAATCAACAGGGGCTATAAAAAACATAAAAAATCGTTGGGCGAATGTGTTGCAATGTGGCTGAAAGACCTTGGACTGATTCACAGTTTTGCAATCAAACCTCTGGTGGAAAGCGGTACTTATTACCGGGTCTGGGTCAGAAAAAATGCAGCGTCACCCGAAGTGCTTTTGACAGACGTAGGGTTTGGCGTTTCCCAAATATTGCCGGTCATTACGTTGTGTTTTTATGCGCCGGAAGGTTCTACACTGCTTATCGAGCAGCCTGAGATTCATCTCCACCCGAAAGTACAGGCAGGACTAGCAGACGTATTTGTTGATGTGGCTAAGACCAGAAGCATACAAATAATATTGGAAAGCCATAGCGAGCATTTGCTTAGGAGATTGCAGCGCCGCATGGCTGAAGAAGTGCTCAATCCCGATGACGTCGCCCTCTATTTTTGCAAATCAAACGATGGCGCTTCTTCCATTGAGAGACTTCAAACGGATATGTTGGGCAACATACTGAATTATCCCACCGATTTTTTTGGCGATGAAATGGGTGAAATAACTGCCATGAGCAGGGCACAAATTCATCAAAAACTAAAACGAAACACCCAAAATGAACTGCATCATTGATGTGAACGTCCTCGCAGCAGCCAATCTGCGAGCCACTCATCTCTCTCCGCTTGATGCATTGAAATGCATTGATTTTCTCGAATCAGTTAAAAAAGAGGAGGGATGTGTAAGCATGGATGAGGGAGGGCTGATTTTCCAGGAATACGCAAATTATGCCAGCCACAAAGGGCAGCCAGGAGTCGGCGATGTTTTTTTTAAATGGCTTTTTGACAATCAAGGCTATGACGCAGTTTGTGAAAAAGTTGCTATCGTAGAACATCCTGATAGAGGTTTTGAAGAATATCCCGATGCACACTCGGTGAGTAATTTTGATTGGAATGACCGAAAGTATGTGGCTGTCGCTGTCGCCAGTGAAAAGGCTCCAGCCATTTATAATGCTACCGATTCGGATTGGTGGGATTTTCAAGAGGCATTTTTTGAGTTAGGAATTATAGTTGAGCAGTTGTGTTCGCCTCCAGCTACTTGACATTGATACACACTATGACAGCCCTGACGTGATTGCCTAATTTGCGGAGTTGGAGTTTATTGATGGGAAGGAAGTTTTGTTCGAAGATGAATTGAGGTGAGGATAAAAACAAAAGGTCGAAGCGCCTCCATGCTTCGACCTTTTGTTTTTTCAAGTGACAAACTACCCGCCAAGAATCACTCCCCCCGTCGGGTCAACGTGCGTCCCACCATGCGGATTATTTTCACAAGCCTTCACAGCCGCTTCCAGCCCCGGCAACTCCGCCTCCAACTGCGTGATTTTGTCGGCAGTAGCCTTGATTTGCTGAATGATGCCGGGCTTCTGCGCCGGTCCTGCGGTTTGCAATTGCTTTTGCAAGGATTCTCTCATCAATTGAAAACCTTTGATTTCATCCTTCTTTTTCTGCAACGCCGCCTTCTCATCAGCGCATGGGTCGGCAGGGGGAGGCGGCGGAACGGGACCCACCGTCAGGCTGCCGGAAAGCACGAAGCGATTGGAAGATTTTTCCGGCGTGTCGCCATTGAATAATTCCGGGAAGTCGAAATTTTTAGTCACCAGTTCATCCTTCCCAACGAATGCCACGTGTGCAAAAGCGAGGAAGTCGTCCTGATTGCCAAAGAGTTTTTGCCGCAGGGTAAGGGAGGATTTCACTGCCGACTTCGCCTTCGACTGCACCGCATCCTTGATGATTTTTATTTCTTCCTCCTTGACGGGGCTTGAGTCAAGCGTTGGGATTCGCTTTTTTATCAAATCGTTCAACTGCTTGTGAATCTCAACGGCATAAGCCCTTTGCCCATTCTCAATCGCCGATTGAGGCGTTTCATCTTCTTCCAAAAGCACTGCCACGCAGCCAGCCAGTGCGAAAAGGTTATCCTCGGGGTCAATGACGGCGCTGAATTGGCGGAGGGTTGGCGGAATGTCCATGACCTGTCCATCGGCCACGTTGTCGGGGAATTCCTGCCGGAAACGGGTGAATTGTGGCGTGTAGGTTTTCATCGGTTCCGGCTGACCGAGAGTACGGCTGTCCACGTGAAAGTAAGTGACCCAGAGGTACGGCTCGGAGCCGCCCTTGGCGTCGCTTTCCTTGATGCAGCGGAGTTGGTGGAGTTGAAAAGTTGCGAGTTGGTCCATGCTGGTAATTTTTAAGGTAGGCTCGGCAATCTGTTGGGTAGATGTCGGGCAAACGGATGAGCCGGGCGCAGGTTCAATGAAATTGGGGTTTCATGGCTCGGTGGTTTATCCTTGAAATTGGTGGGGCGTTACGATAGCCTCGTCCTTTTTGAAATGCGCCGTTTGCTGCCGTGCTTTTTTGCTCTACTTTCGCCCCCCGAAAATCAAAGCATCAGACTTCCCAGGTTTCACGTGAACCTCGGAAGTCTTTTTTTAGGGATGAGGGATAAGGAATGAGGGATGAAACACATCATCCCTCATTCCTCATCCTTCATCCCTGCAAATTCTCCCATGCCAAAAGATACATCCATCAAGTCAGTCCTCATCATCGGCAGCGGGCCCATCATCATCGGGCAGGCTTGCGAATTTGATTATTCCGGGTCGCAGGCGAGCCGCTCGCTGCGGGAAGAGGGCATCGAAGTCACCCTCATCAATTCCAACCCGGCGACCATCATGACCGACCCGGTCACCGCCGACCACATCTATTTGTTGCCGCTCAATGTGCAAAGCATCGAGATGATTTTGCAGGAGCGGCACATTGACGCCGTTTTGCCCACGATGGGCGGTCAGACGGCGCTCAACCTCGCCATCGAGGCGGATGAATTGGGCATCTGGCAGAAGTACAATGTCCGCATGATTGGCGTGGACGTGGCGGCGATTGACCTGACGGAAAACCGGGAATCGTTTCGCAAACACATGATTGCCAACGGTTTGGCGGTCGCTCCGTCGAAAATTGCCAACTCGTTTTTGGAGGGAAAAGAGGGGGCGCAGGAAATCGGTTTCCCGCTCGTCATTCGCCCGTCGTACACGTTGGGCGGCACCGGGGCGAGCTTCGTTCACCGGGAGGAAGACTTCGACGAACTGCTGCGCCGGGGCTTGACCCTCTCCCCTACCCACGAAGTTTTGGTGGAAAAAGCGGTGCTCGGCTGGAAGGAATTCGAGCTGGAATTGCTGCGTGACCACGCCGACAACGTCTGCATCATCTGCGTCGTGGAAAATCTCGACCCGATGGGCATCCACACCGGCGACAGCATCACCGTCGCTCCGGCGATGACGCTTTCCGACACGAGCTACCAAAACATGCGTAACCAAGCCATCAAGGCGATGCGCTCGCTGGGCAATTTTGCGGGCGGCTGCAATATTCAGTTTGCGCAAAATCCTGAAAATGAGGATTTAATCGTGATTGAAATCAACCCCAGGGTCAGCCGCTCCTCGGCTTTGGCGAGCAAAGCGACCGGCTATCCGATTGCCAAAATCGCCGCCAAACTTGCCATCGGCTACCGGCTGGACGAACTGCAAAATCAAATCACCAAGACCACCAGCGCCTATTTCGAGCCGACGCTCGACTACGTGATTGTGAAAATGCCCCGTTGGAATTTTGAAAAATTCCCCGGCGCCGACCCCCGACTTGGCTTGCAGATGAAATCGGTGGGCGAGGTGATGGCAATCGGGCGCACGTTTTTGGAGGCGATGCAGAAGGCTTGCCAATCGCTCGAAAACAACCGCCAGGGCTTGGGCGCAGACATGAAAGAATGGATTCGCACGGAGGATATTTTGAAGCGGCTGGAAGAAGCTGGCGAAGACCGCATTTTCAGAATCAAAGATGCCCTGCGGCTCGGCGTGCCGGAAAAAACCATCTGGAAACTGACCAAAATTGACCCTTGGTTTATCAAGCAAATCAAGCGCCTGGTGGACATGGAGCACGACCTGATGCGCTACAACGTGCCCGACGACATCCCTGAAAATTTCTTTCGGGAACT
>CAZHLB010000247.1:0-8949 GCA_964533005.1 uncultured Saprospiraceae bacterium | reverse complement strand
CAGGAAAGAGCGCCCACTTCAATCCAGTTCTTTGCCTTTTTGGGCGCCAGGAAACCGGCTTTTTCGTACTTGTCGTTCGGAAAATTATTCGTGTTGTCGTTGTCCTGAGCAGAGTTGCCGGCGGCGTGGACGAGCAGCACGTCGTGTTTGCGGGCATATTTCACCGCTTTATCCACTGCCTCTTTGTCCCAGGAATAACCTTTGCCGAAGCTCATGTTGATGACCGAAGCGCCATTGTCCACCGCATAAATGATGGCATTGGCAACGTCCTTGTCCCGCTCGTCGCCGTCGGGAACGCAGCGGATTGCCATGATTTTCACGTTGTCGGCGATGCCGTCCATGCCAACGGAATTGCCACGTTTTGCAGCGATGATGCCTGCGACGTGGGTGCCGTGGCTGGCGTCGGGGCCCTTCACATCGTTGTTGCCGTAGCCTTTTTCGTAAGAATCAGCGTAGTTGTCGCCGACAATTTGGCGCACTTCGTAATCCACGTTGTAGTTGTATTCCGACTGTCCTTTGTAGTAGTCAGCTGCTTTTTGAATTTCTTTCCGAAGCTCCTGCACGTCGCCGCCGTCCTGGAGCAGCGAGGTCAAAACCATGACAGCCCGGTTGAGCTTTTCGTCGCTGGTCTCGAATTTTTCCAGGTCAGAGATGGTGACATCTTCTTTCCCGATAGCTTTCAACAGGTTGTCAATTGACTCGACGATGCCGCCGTACAGCGCATAATTTCCAGCGCTTTCCTGCCGCTTTTCTTCGACGGTCTTTTTCATTTCCTGGTAAGCTTCGTAATCCTTTTTGTCTTTGCCGGAAAGCTTGGCAGGGTCGGCGTTCTTGAATTTCACCTCGTAATTCTTGACTAAGCGGGTGATTTCAAGCTGGTCGTGGTGGACACTTTTGCCGCCTTTGCCGCCGATGAAATTCCAGCCATTCACGTCGTCCACGTAGCCGTTGCCATCGTCGTCTTTTCCGTTGCCGGCAATTTCGCCGGGGTTCACCCACATCACGTCTTTCAGGTCTTCGTGCATCGGGTCAACGCCGCCGTCAATGACAGCAACGATGACGGTTTTCGATTTTTTGCCTTTGAGCACTTCGTCGTACATCTTGTCGGCGCTGACGCCCATGTAGCCGTCTTTCGCCTTGTCCAGGTGTTGCCAGTTGTCGGGCGGTGTGGAAAGTTGAGCGAACGTGGCGAATGGGAGCGAAAGCGGCAGGGCAATCAGCAGAGATTTGAATTTCATGTTGAGAAAATTAAGTTTGGTGAAAAAAAAGTTTGCAAAAGTAGAAGGTAAAACGATTCCTACCCGGTGATTATTCGGAGGGAATCAACCCGTCTTCCTGCCATTTGTTGCCGCTGGCTGGCGCTGGAAACAAGCCCTTAACACTTGCAAACTCAAGGTGAAAAACTGCTGCCGCTGGTCAGCGGCGTATCGGCGAGGTCAAATTTTTATTTCTTCTTGCATATTGACAGCGGCTTTGGCGACACGGGGCGCATCAAAACCGCTTCACCGACTCGATAATGTACATCGGCCGATGCTTGATTTCCTCGTAAATATTGGACAAGTAAATAGACATGATGTACAACATCAGGCAGGTCAGAGCAAAGAAAATGGAGCTAATCACCACCAAAAAAGTCCAGCCGGGAATGGTCTCGTGATACGTTCCGAACAAGTCAATATTGGTCAGTTTCACCTTCACGGCATTGACCGTGACCAGCACCATGAAGACGATGGCAATCAAGAAAATCCAAAGCAGCAGGTTCCTCAAAAAGGAGGTGAAAGAAGTGATAGCAACGAGCGAGGTGCGAAATTTTTCCGTGAAACTGGACGGGTCATTGCGCAGCGGCTCATTCACCTCAATCAAAGTAGTGCGGTAGCCGACGATGGAATAAATGGCTTTCATGTACCGCAGATTCTCCCGCAGCCGCAGCAAAGAATTGAGCGCCCGGCGGGAAATGATGCGGGTATCGTGTGCCCGGTCGTCAATTTTCAGCTTCGAGTAGGTCTTCAAAATCCAGTAAAAAAGTTTGTAAAACAGCCGGTTTTGCACCTGCGTTTGCCGCCCCTTGGCGTGCAGATAGACGATGTCGGAGCCTTTAGCGCTTTCTTCGTAAAGGCGGACAACCAGCTCCGGTTGCCGATGAAAAAACAACTCGAAAATGACCGTGTAATCCCCATTCGAGCGGTCGAGACCGGCGACGATGGCGTGGTTTTTCACCACCGGGGAGGAGAGATTTAGCAGGAAAATATTCTTCTTCAAAGCCTCCGGCAAAGGCTGGATTTCCGGGTCGAAGTTCCTGCCGCCGGTGTTGTTGACGAGGATGATTTCGTAGTCGGAGAAGTTGATTTCCAGCACTTTGTGCAGGTTGGTCAGGCAGGCGGCGAGTTGTTGAATGTCTTCGGTAGTTTCAACGACGGATACGATGGAAAGGAAGCAGTTGTGCATTTGAGCCGGAGAATTTGCGACGGCAGCGAGCCAGTCAATCAGAAATAATTCGAGGCTCAAACGTACAGGAATTTGGGCAACCCAAACGCTGGCAGGGTTTGAAACCCTGTTGATTACTCATAGAATAACCTCTTGAATCGAGCAATTAACCAACGGCTCCGTAGCAACGGGTTTTATACCCGTTTCAGAGAGTGGCGATGAGCCTTTCGCCACTCTCCGAAACGGGTATAAAACCCGTTGCTACGGAGCCGTTGTCATTTGCTCATCTCAAGCCTTTGATTTTCAAGGAGGTATTCTATGGGTAATCAACAGGGTTCCAAACCCTGCGAGCATTGGGTTTTCTAAACATCCACGCCCCAAGCCCGTTCCTTTTTTTACCTGAGCCTCCGGCACTATCCCAAAAAAATCTACCGATATGAAAGCAATTCTTACCCTCCCTGCCTGCCTGTTTTTTACCCTTTTTTACCTGCAAAGCTGTTCGTCTCAACCCGGTTTGGTTTTGACACAAATCACCTCTGTTTCCGCTCCGGTGGACATTGCCAATGCGGGCGACGGCTCGAACCGCCTTTTTATCGTGGAAAAAGCCGGGCGCATTCGCATTTATAACTTGAATACGAACACCCTGCTGGCTGGCAATTTTCTGAACATTATTGACCTGGTCTCCGACGACGGGGAGCGGGGTTTGCTGGGCTTGGCTTTTCATCCGAATTATGCCAGCAACGGCTATTTCTACGTCAATTACACCAACAATTCCGGAGATACCCGGATAAGCCGCTTCACCGTTTCTCCACCTTCCGCTAACGTCGTTGATACGTCAACCCAATTGGTGATTCTCGCCATTGACCAACCTTTTGACAACCACAATGCGGGTGACCTCGAGTTTGGGCCCAACGGCTATTTGTACATCCCCATGGGCGACGGCGGCAGCGGCGGCGACCCAGGCAACAGGTCGCAAAACCCCCAGGAATTGCTGGGAAAATTGCTGCGCATTGACATCAACAGCACCGGGGGCGGGAAAAACTACGTCATTCCTCCCAGCAACCCCTTTGCCGGTGTCGAAATGCCCACCGACACATTGGATGAAATCTGGGCGTTCGGCTTGCGCAACCCCTGGCGTTTCAGTTTCGACCGGGTGACCAACGATATTTGGATTGCCGACGTCGGGCAAGGAGATTGGGAAGAGGTGAATTTTCAACCTGCCTCCAGCACCGGCGGCGAAAACTATGGCTGGCGCTGTTACGAAGGCAATCATGCTCACAATACTTCCGGTTGCGGGCCCATGAACGCTTATGATTTTCCCGTTTTTGAATACCCTCACAACTCCTCGACCGGTGGGTTTTCCATCACGGGCGGCTACGTCTATCGGGGTACGAATTCGCCGGATTTGAATGGCTGGTACGTGGTGGCGGATTATAGTTCCGACAATTTTTGGCTGCTGCGTCCCAATGGTTTGGGCGGCTTTGATGCTGGCATCCAGACCAATGTGCCGGTGGCGGATATTTCCACTTTCGGGGAGGACGAAGCAGGAGAATTGTATGCCGCCAGCCTCGGCGGAGCCGTCTATTCTGTTACTGCGATTGCCGAACCTTGCCCAGCGGATTCCACTGTTACTTTCAATCCTTTGCACCTGGAAACAGTGAGTGCAAGCGATGAATTGACCACGTTGGACACGGTGAATGTTCCTCCGAATGCCACCGTCACTTTTCGTGCTGGTACGGGTATCACCTTAGCGCCTGGTTTTTCCACCCGGACGGGGGCGAATTTCTCGGCTATTATTGAAAATTGCGGCGGCGCAGCCATGCCGCCAACGCCCAATGTTGATGCTGCATTAAAGCCTGATGACACACCTGCCCGAATGCGTGAAATTCGCTTGCCGCAACACTTGCTACAACACCTAATTTTTGGCAATCCCTTCATTTTAAAATATTCGCCATGAAGACATTGTCAAGTTATACTCAACTCCAATAGGTTTTGTGCAAAGTTGATAAGGGTTGATGAGGTTAATAGGGTTGATAATCAACCTATTAACCTCATCAACCCTTATCAACTTTGCACAAAACCTATTGGAGCGAAGTATAAGTGGCTTGTCAAGCATTTTCTGAAAGGCCGGGTAACTCTGCTGCTTTCAAAAAAAGTGTGCTGTTGAAACGTCCCTTCAATTTCCAATTTTCGTCAACCGTCGTTGCTGCAGCCAATCCGTCTTTTTCACGAAGGTTACCGGTACGAAATCATCATTAGGGTCACCGATGAAGTAGAGCATCCAATCTTCGTCATATTCACTTAGCAAATTGCGGATGCACTCGACCCGGTTGACTGTAGGATTGGGACAGTCTGACCAGTAAAATAGCTCGACCCGGTAGTGCAATTGCTGCTTTTCGCCGTTGATGGTTACTTCGATTTCGATGTCTTGTTTGCCCTTGCCGGGCGGGAGTGGAATGGCGATGTGCGGCATGTGATATTGATTTTTGGAGAGAGCTGGTTTTGAGGAAAAATTTTTTCCTCAAAACCAGCCCGCTCCTGTGGTTACTCTCCTTTTAAAACCTCCGCCGGATTCGTCCGCACCGCCGTCCAAACCTTCGCCCCCACCGTCAGCGCCGCCACGCCCAGCACCACGCCAGCCGAAATTGCCAGCGCATCCATGCCCACCCCGACGTTGATTTTGAAAATCATGTCCATCAAAAGTTTAGTCAGCGACCAGCCGCCGTAGCAGCCGAGGGCGGCGCCAGCGAGGAAAATCCAGACGTAGCCTTTGTTCACCAGCACCAAAATATGCCCCGCCGTTGCGCCGACGACCTTGCGAACAGCGATTTCCTTCATCCTTTTCAGCACGGTCAGTGAGACGAGGGCGAACAATCCGGTTGCCGTCAGCAGCACGGAAATGATGGCGAACCAGAAGAAAATCCGGGCGATGCTCGACGTCACCCGCTGCGATTCGGCGGCGACTTCATTTTGGTAAAAACCCCGGAAAGGCTTGAGCGGGAATAGCTTTGTCCACGCCGCTTTTGCCTGGTCGAAAGTCGAAGTCAATTCGCCGGGCTTGGCTCGGATGACGAGGTCTTGAAACCTCGCCGGGCGACCCAGGCGCATCGCCACCGGCTCTTTTGGGTCGAACAGGTTGTCCGAATGAAAGTCCTTCAACGTGCCGACGACCGTGTAATTTATCGTGTCAATATGCACCTGCTTGCCCAACGCTTCCTCCGCTTGCCAGCCGAATTGCCCGGCGAAATTTTCCGAGACGAGCAGCGCATTTTCAAAGTCCGTTTCCAGGTTCGGGTCGAAGGCTCGACCGGCAGCGATTTTCAAATTCATCACGTCGAGGTAGCCTTCGCCGACTTCGAAAAAATTGGTTTCCCGCTTTTCGCCTTGCACTTCCGCCGTCTGTTGACGGTAGCTGAAACCGATGTGCCACCTCGTTCCAGCCGTCGCCTCGACGCCCGGCAGGTGGCGGATTTCGTTGCGAAAAGCATTGAACGAGTTCTCGTCGTAAATCGAAACCGCCATCACGTTTTCCCGGTCGTAGCCGTAGTCGTAGGTACGCTGGAAGGCTGAATTTTTGGAAAAACCCACCCCCGCAATCACCGTAATCAGCGCAATTGCCACCTGCAAACCGAGCAGCAAGCGGCTGAAAAGATTGCTGCCGCCAAACTTCACCGAGCCTCGAAAAATGCTCGAAGCATTGAAACGGCTGACGTAAAACGCCGGGTAGCCGCCCGCAAGCAAGGACGTGCCGACCAACATGCAGCCGAGAAAAATCAGCAGCGGCGGGTCGCTCAGGTAGTTCGCCTGCACATCCACGTACACGAACATTTGGTTGAAAACGGGCAGCCACCACTGGTTCAATTGCACCGAAAAACCAATAGCAACCAGCACGATGGCGCTGCACTCAAGCAACATCTGCCGGATGAGTTGCCCCTGCGTGCCGCCCATCACTTTTCGGACGCCCATTTCTTTGAGCCGCCGGTTGGAACGGGCGACGGTGGTGTTGGCGAAATTGAGGCAGGCGCTCAGGAAAAGGAGAATTGCAAGCACCATGGGCCCGTACGCAGCCGAGTCTTCCGGTCGCTCGAAGAGACCGTTGGTGCTGATATTTTTCAGGTTCGCCGCCTGCGAAAGCGGTTCGAGGTGGAAGCTGGCAACCTTCCAATCCAGCCTCACCGAGTTTTGCACCGGGACGTATTTTTTGAAATCCTGCGCCAGCCGCTGCGCATCCGCCGGGTTGGGAATTTTGAAAAAAGCGGCGTCAATGAACCACTTCCAGTCGTCCGCCTGCACCGGCTTGCCTTCCATTGTCCACTGGTTGTCAAAGTGGGTAAGGAAGTTGAAGCGGATGGACGAGTTCATCGGCGGGTTCTTCAAAACGCCTTTGACCGTGAGCGCCATCTGATGCGGCTCGCCAGCGTAAAACAGCAGCGTTTTTCCGAGCGGGTTTTCGTCGCCAAAAAACTTGGTCGCCATTTCCTGCGTGAGCAGCACGGCGCTTTTGTCGCTCAAATCATGGCTGCCTGCGGCAAGCGGGAAGTTGAATAATTGAAAAAAAGCAGGGTCGGTAAAATGCGCCTGCTCGGTGAACGGCTCGCTGCCCTCCGATTTCACGTCAAGCCCCCGGCTGTCGAGGCGCACGACTTCAGCGATGCTGGCAAAATCTTCCTTCGCCGCCCGCACCATCGGCAACGGGCAAACGCCTTTCAAACCCTCGCTGCCCTCCTTCGTGACGAATGCCCGGAATACCGTTTCCCGGTCGGGATGGAAATTGTCGAAGCTGAAAGCGAAGCGGTAGTTCTGCCAAGCCCAGACCATGGCGGCGATGCCGAAGCTCAAGCCGAGGACGTTGAGCAGGGAGTAGAGCTTGTTGCGCCAAAGGTTGCGCAGAGCGATGGTGAGGAAGTTTTGCAGCATTTTGATTGATGATTGTTGAACGATGATTGATGCGGGGCAACGGGTGTGCCGGATGAAACAAGCCACTAAAAATCAAGGATTTGCAAAACGACAGGCAAGAATAAAAATGAAAATCGTGTCCAGTTGTGGACGAAAAGTGTGCGAAAGCTGACAGGTGGAAAAGGAGTTTTTGGAGAGAAAAAAAATTTCATTTTTTTTCTCTTCAAAAACTCCTTTTCCACCTGTCAGCTTTTACCGTTCATATCCGCTCAAAATACCGCCGCCTTTCCCAATCTGTCACCGCCATATTAAAAGCCTCCTGCTCCTTCCTAAAAAAATGAGCGTAATGCGCCACCACCGCCTCGCCGAAAGCCTTTTTCGCAAAATCGCTCGCCTCGAATTTTGCCGCCGCTTCGCTTAAAGTATATGGCACTCGTGGCAAATGCTTCGCCGCATAAATGTCTCCCCGAAAGCACTCCGGCGGCTCGATTTTATTTTCAATGCCATCCAAACCCGACGCCAGCGAAGCCGCAAAAGCCAAATAAGGATTGCAATCTGCGCCGGGAAACCTGCACTCGATGCGCAAGTTCTGCCCCTTGCCGACCACCCGGAAACCGGCGGTGCGGTTGTCATAGCTCCAAGCCAGGCGAGTCGGCGCCCACGAAGCGTCCACGTATCTTTTGTAAGAATTGACGGTCGGCGCATAAAACGGCATCACGTCGGGCACGTGCGAAATCCAGCCGCCGAGAAACCAGCGGAAAATGTCGGAGCATTCCACCGGGTCGAGTTTTTGGTTTCCGTCAAAGGCATTTTTGCCGTCCTGCCACAAACTGATATGAATATGGCAACTCGAACCCGCCCGGTCGGCGGCAAATTTTGCCATGAAAGTCACCGAGATGCCCATCGAATCGGCAAGCTCTTTCAGGCATTGCTTGTAAATCACGTGGCGGTCTGCCATGTCCAAAACTTCGGCGTAGCGGACATTCAATTCATGTTGCCCCAAGCCCCACTCGCCTTTGGAGTTTTCGACCGGGATGCCTGAATTTTTCAGATGGCGGCGGGCGGCAGCGGTGAAATTTTCGGTGCGGGTGCCTTGCAAAATGTGGTAGTCTTCGAGGTACCAACCGGCGGGCGTGAGGTCTTGGAAGTGCATTTCAAAAGCGTTGCGGTAGCTATTTTCAAAGACGAAATACTCCAGTTCGGAGGCTGCAAAGCATTGAAAGCCAGCGGCTTTTGTCCGTTCGATTTGCTGGCGCAAAATGGAGCGGGGAGCTTCCTGCGTGAAGTCGTGCGTCTTGTCACTGACCACGTCGCAGAGGACGAGGGCGGTTTTTTCTAACCAGGTTGCCTGCCGCAAAGTGGCGAGGTCGGGCACGAGGTGAAAGTCGCCGTAGCCCAGTTCCCAGTTGGCGAATTGATAGCCGGGGACGGGTTCCATTTCCATGTCGGTCGTCAAGAGGTAGTCGCAGCCGTGTGTGCCTTCTTTTGCCACGTGCTCCACGAAAAATTCAGCGTCGAAACGCTTGCCGACCAGCCTGAAGTAGTGGTCGGTGAAGGCGGCGACGATGGTTTCGATTTCGTCTAGGCTGATTTTTTCCCGTAGTTCGGAGAGGGAGAGCAAGCCTTTGATTT
>CAZHLB010000246.1:0-8956 GCA_964533005.1 uncultured Saprospiraceae bacterium | reverse complement strand
ATTTTGCTGGAAAAAATTTCTGAAAGAAATTTTTTCCAGCAAAATCAAGCATTTCCCACCTGTCAGCTTTAGGCTCACAGAATTTCTACCTTTGCCCAATCCACCGTGTGCGCCAGAATTGCATGAGAAACATACAACCAACCAAAAATAGAGGTGAGAGATGATGAGAGGTGAGAAAGGTGAGAGGGGGGAGCGGCGCTCTCACCCTCTCACCTCTCTCACCTCTCACCTCTTGAATGGTGAGCATGGCAAATAAAAATCAGCAATCCTTAAAATTTACGGACGACCGCATTCCCAAGCTGTTCGGGATGGTCGTGTTATTCCTGGCGGCGTACCTGTTCATCGCCTTTTTTTCCTACCTGTTTACCTGGGGAGATGACTATGCAGAGGTCAACAGTAAGTCGCTGGGCGAGATTTTTAGCGACAGTTTTCAAGCGTCGAATCTGCTTGGCAGGCTGGGGGCGCTGGTGTCGAATACCTTTTTTTGGTGGATGTTCGGAGTGCCTTCGTTCTTCGTGGTCTATCTGCTGGCTCACTACGGCATCTCGATGGTGAAGCGGCATCCGCTGCGGGTTCACCAGACAAGATTGCGGACGTCGCTGGTTTGGATGCTGTTCCTTTCGATTTTCCTGGAGTTCATTTTTGGCAAAGCCGAATTTCCCTGGGGCGGCGCATTCGGCGAGGCGGTGAGCGCCTGGATGACTGGTTTTGTTGGCATTTTGGGGATGATTGTGTTGTTCCTGTTCATTTTCGTGGGCATCATCGTTTGGTCGGTCAACCCCAATTTCAATGAACTGACGCTGCAAACGGTGCAGCGGGACACCAAACTTTGGTTCTCTGAAATTTTCAACCGCCGCTACCTTCAACGCAAACCACAACCGCCCGTCCCGGCAACCGCCACCGAAACGCCGACTCCGATTCGAGCCTCCGTTCGCCCGCAGGTGATTGCCAAAGGGGAGGGCGAAGAAAATGGCGGAGCCGAATTGGCAGAAGTCGTGGAGGCGGCACCGAAACCTGAAAAACCCAAAGCTATCCGCCCCGGCGACGGCACTGATTTCGAAATTGCTGCACCGCCCCCGTCTCCCGTTGCCGAACCTGACGAAACGGCGCAAGCAATCACGCCAACTCCCTCGCCAAGACTGCCTGTGCCTGCGCCGCAAGCCTCGCTTTTCCCAGACATCGAAGCTGCGCAGCAAAGCCAAAATTTCAGCGAACCCTACGACCCGACCCTCGAATTGAGCAGCTACGAGTACCCGGTGCTTGCCTTGCTCAACGACTACGCCGACCAGAAAATCGAAATTGACAGAGGAGAACTCGAAGCGAACAAAGACCAAATCGTCGAGACGCTGCTGAACTACAAAATCGAAATCGTCAAAATCCGGGCGACGATTGGGCCCACCGTCACTTTGTACGAAATCGTGCCTGCGCCGGGCGTCCGCATTTCCCGCATCAAAAATTTGGAGGACGACATCGCCCTGAGCCTTGCTGCGCTTGGCATCCGCATCATTGCGCCGATTCCCGGCAGGGGAACCATCGGCATCGAAGTGCCCAACAAAAACAAGCAAATCGTGGCGCTGAAGGAGTTGCTGATGTCGGAAAAATTCAAGCGGGGCAAGTACGACCTGCCGATTGCGCTCGGCAAAACCATCGCCAACGAAGTCTTCGTGGTGGATTTGACCAAAATGCCGCACTTGCTCATTGCAGGGGCGACCGGGCAGGGAAAGTCGGTCGGCATCAACTGCGTGCTGCTTTCGCTTTTGTACAAAAAGCACCCGTCGCAAGTGAAGTTGGTGTTGATTGACCCGAAAAAGGTCGAGCTATTTCCTTACGCCAAGCTGTTGCAACATTTTCTCGCCTTCCTGCCGGGTCAGGAAGAACCCATCACCACCGACACGAGCAAGGTGGTCAACACCCTGAATTCCCTTTGCATCGAAATGGAAAGCCGTTACAACCTGATGAAAAAGGCGCACGCCCGCAACATCCAGGAGTACAATGAAAAATTCGTCGCCCGCCGCCTCAATCCGAATAACGGGCACGCTTTCATGCCATACATCGTGCTGGTGATTGACGAGTTTGCCGACCTCATCATGACCGCAGGCAAGGAAATCGAATTGCCCATCGGACGTTTGGCGCAGCTCGCACGGGCGGTCGGCATCCACCTCATCATTGCCAAGCAGCGACCGTCGGTTAACATCATCACTGGCGTCATCAAAGCCAATTTCCCGGCGAGGATTGGCTTCAAAGTCACCGCCAAAGTGGACTCCCGCACCATCCTCGACGCCAGCGGTGCAGAGCAATTGGTCGGTCGTGGCGACATGCTTCTGTCGGTCGGCGGCGACATGATTCGCCTGCAATGCGCTTTCGTGGACACGCCGGAGGTGGAAAAAGTCATCCAATTCATCGCCGACCAGCAAGGTTACCCTGAACCTTTTTACCTGCCTGAATTCTCCGCCGAAGGCGACGAAAAACTCGAAGGCGCCTTTGACCCACAAGATATGGACGACATGTTGCCAGATGCAGCCCGCCTCGTAGTTCAAAGCCAACACGGTTCCACCAGCATGATTCAGCGCCGCATGAAGCTGGGTTATAATCGCGCCGGACGCATTATGGACCAATTAGAAGCGATAGGCGTGGTAGGGCCCGCAGAAGGAAGTAAGCCTCGCGAAGTTTTATTATTTGATGAGCGTGAATTGGAACGGTATTTGGCTAATTGGAAGAATAGGAAATAGGAGGCAAAATCCTTGGCAACGTGTAAGATTCGTCAAGGAACATCAAGCCCGGCGAGCGAAAGCTCGCCGGGCTTTTTTTGGTTTCAGGGACAAGGGTCACGTATCGGATACCTTCGAGATTAGCCTGCCTTTCCGAAAGTTTAAGACTTTCGGAAAGGTTGTTCCAACTTCGATTCGAGCACCCTTTCCGAAAGTCTCAAACTTTCGGAAAGGCAGGCTAACCTCGAAGGTATCCGATACGTGTTTTGCAATTCTTCTTTACTTTGGCGACATGAAAATCGTGTCACCCAATTCCATTCTACCTGATTTTGAAAGCCGCCTGGTCGAGGAAATCGAAAAGAGCGGCACTGTCAAAAAAATTGAAGCCGGTGAGGAACTGATGCGCCCCGGCTCCTACGTCAAGTTCATTCCCATCATCCTGTCCGGCAGCCTGAAAATCATGCGGCAGGACGACAAAGGCAACGAGACCTTCCTCTATTTTTTGACGCCGGGCGAGACCTGTGCCATGTCGCTCACTTGTTGCACTTCCCACAAACCCAGCCGTGTCCGGGCGGTGGCGGAAGAGCCGACCGAGATGATTTTAATCCCCGTCGAAAAGCTTGACCAGTGGATGAGCCTGTTCCCGTCCTGGAAAACCTATGTGTTCCAATCTTACCAAAAGCGCTTCGACGACGTACTGGAAGCGGTGGACAGCCTCGCTTTCCGCAAATTAGACGAGCGGCTCTGGCGCTTGCTGAAAAAAAAGGCGGGCTTGCAGGAAAAACGCTACGTCTATTCCACCCACCAGGAACTGGCGGACGAGTTGGCTACGTCGAGAGAAGTCGTGACCCGCCTGCTGAAAAAGCTGGAAGGCATGGGCAAAATCAAAACGCATCGGAACCGCATCGAGATGATGTAAAAAGTTTAGAAGGTGGAGGAGGTTTAGATGGTTTAGCCGCTAACCCATCTAAACCTGCTCCACCTTCTAAACCGTCAAAAACGAATGCCATGAAAAATGTAAAGCACATCCTGCAAGCCAAAGGAAACAACATCGTTTCCGTCTCCCCCGACATCAAAGTTTATGACGCCATCCACACCATGGGCGAAAACAACGTCGCTTCCGTGCTGGTGATGGAAGATGGCGAGTTGATAGGCATCCTCACCGAGCGAGATTATGCCCGAAAAGTGGTGCTGCAAGGCAAGTTTTCCGCTACCACCTACGTGCGGGAAATCATGACGCCGCATCCTGGTTTGATTACAGTCACGCCCGCCACTTCGGTCGAAGAGTGTATGCAAATGATGACGGAAAACCGCATCCGGCACCTGCCTGTCCTCGATGGCGGCAAAATCAAGGGCGTGATTTCCATCGGCGACGTAGTGTTTGCGATGCTGAACGAGCAGAAGGACATCATCGAGGACATGACGAAATACCTGTACGCTACGCCTCGGTGAGCAGTAAAAAGCAATAAAAAACTTGGTTTAGAAGGTTTAGGGCGGTTTAGGGGGTTTAAGATTCAACCATATACACCGCTCTAAACCTTCTAAACCGAGTTTTTTTGGGAACGACCCTCAGACCATAAATTGACTTTTGACAAAATTTGGGGAACACAATCAAACGTACTCTTAACTACCTGCCTTCATGCTGCAAATTTTCCCGCCGCAGCTACTTTTGCACCTCAAAAATTCCTTGAAACATGAAGCTATCAATTCTCATTTTCCTCTTCAACGCATTGATTTTCAGCGTAACCTCATTCGCCCAGGCGCCTGCCTGGCAAATCGGCATCACCATCAATGGCTACGATGGCAAGCAAGCCTACCTGGGTTACCGCCGGGCTGAAAAGGTTTACAGCAAAGACACCACCGACCTGGTCAACGGCAAATTCACCTTTGAAGGCTCGGAGCCGCTGCCGCCGGGTATCTACCTCGTGCTCATGCCGCCCGACAACAAGTTTTTCGAATTCGTCGTGACGAAGTCCGAGCAGAAATTTTCGGTGGAAACGACTGCGCCGGAGTTTTATAAAACCCTGAAATTCAAAGGCTCCAAAGAAAACGACCTGCTGCGCAGCTACCAGGATTACATGAGCGAACAGGTGGCGGCGTCCAAAAAATTGCAGGAGCAACTCGACGCCGAAAAGGACGAAAAGAAAAAGGAAAAGCTGAAACACGAACAGGAAGACCTCGGCAAAACCGTCAAAAAACACCAAGCCGAAGTGGTAGCCAAGAACCCCGGCACTTACGCCGCCCAACTCATCCGGGCATTCCAGGAACCGGAAATCCCGGAGCCGCCGAAAAAAGCGGATGGCACTATTGACAGCTCTTTCCAGTGGAAATATTTCAAATACCATTTCTTCGACGGCTTCGATTTTTCGGAGGAGATTTTTGTGAACACGCCTTATTTGAAGGAAAAAATAGACCGCTTTGTCAGTGATAAAATGACCCTGCAAACGCCCGACAGCGTGGTCGCCGCCGTGAGCTATGTGATGCAAAAAGCGGAAGCCAACACCGAAGTTTTCCGCTGGACGCTGTCGTATTTGCTCAATAAATATTACCAGCCTGAAATCATGGGCTTGGATGCCGTCTATGTTTTTCTCGCCGACAAATACTACTCCACCGGCAAAGCCGACTGGGTGACGGAGGAGCAATTGAAAAAAATCAAGGACGATGCCTACATGATTTCCGGCGTCCTGATTGGTAAAAAAGCGCAGGACGTGAAGGTGCAGAAATACGACCCGGCGACAAAAACCTTCGGCTCGGAACTGGTCAGTTTGTACGACGTGAAGGCAGATTACACCATCGTTTTTCTCTGGAAACCCGGCTGCGGGCATTGCAAAAAGACCAGCGATGAGTTGAAGCCTTTTTATGAAGAATGGAAGCTGAAAGGCGTGGAAATATTCAGCATTTCTTCCGCCAACCACACGGAGTTGGAGCAAGCGGTGAAGGATTTGCAGGAGAAAAACATGCCCTGGATTGTCGCCGCCGACCCGTACTCGAAAGCTCGTGCGCTGCAAAAATTCTACGGCACGAACCTGCCGAAATTGTACGTTTTGGACAAAGACAAAAACATCGTTGCGAGCAGGATTGGGGTGGCGCAGTTGCCTGCTTTTATTGAAAATCACAAGAAGCAATTGGCTGCGAAAGCGCACAAAGGATAAATCTAAATGCCCTAAAAAAGAAAGCGTCCGAATGCTTCAATATAGCATCGGACGCTTTTTATTTCCGGGTGGAAAAGACCATTTTATAAGTTCACCTTGAACTTAAAAGTCCCCTCTTTGAGCCTGATAGTGTCAGGTACTCTTTGTTCAGGAGTGACGAACCTGGCATCTTGAATGTATGTACCGTAATACTTGCCCTCGAACTCCGCTTTGTGCTTCTTTATTTCTAAAGATGTGATTTCGAGGATGCATGAATCGGGCATGGGATGATATATGTTGGTAATTAAATCATCCGCAGCAATGGAATACATTGCACATACATGGTTCGTATCCATGACAAAGACATTGCCCGTATCGGTGACTTCAACTCGACGGCAGGTCGTACTTGGCTTTAGAGAGTATTTCCCTTCTTTTAATGGTATGTGGTTAATAGCCAAATCACTTTCCGTCCAGTCCGGGTTCAAAGGATAAAATTGTTGATTGAAGGTAATTCTGTTCGTCAATCCACCGGAATATCCAGCTAATATGACGGATGTAATAGCGGTGCCATTTCTGACAACGCTTCCGGTACCGATGTCATAGCTGATATCTTCCTTTTTGCAACTGAACGATATCAAAGAACCCAGATACAGCATGGTGATGAGATATTTTCCCATTGCTCAAATATTTAAAGAGGCATTTCATCCATTCATGTTGGATGAAATGCCTCGGTTGTTAAAGTTGAAGAAAATTATCGGAGAAGGCTGATGAGTTTGCTTTCGCTTTTGCCGCCTATGTCCAGCTTGAAGAGATACAAGCCGGTTGGAACGTTGTTCCCATTCCAAGAATACGTTTGACTGCCTTTTTCTCCCGCGTCAAACGCTATTTCTTGCAACAGTTCGCCTGTAGTGTTGAACACGGTTAGTTTAGCAGGTTCGGATTTCTCCAAAGAAAACCGAACGGTAACTGAACCGGAAGATGGATTGGGAAAAGCCTCGAACAGAAAGGCGGATTGTTCAGGCTTGGAAAAGAGGATGTCATTGGGATTTCCGCCGCCAAATGGGTCGTCTTCGTAGGATTTGATGGAATGGAAATCCACTGCTGTTTGACCGTCGTTGGAAGTCACGTCAAGCCGAACCCAAATTCTTCCGAGATTCTGGCTTGATGACTGCACTGTTACAGACTGAGCAGTGCTGAAGGGGTTGGTCTCATAGTTGAAGCCATCGTAACTTCTTCTCCATTGATAAGAATATGGAGCAGTTCCTCCTTGGTGAACAGCTTCCAATGGCACCATTTCGCCCAGCCCGGCAAATTCCTCGCCGGATATGAATGCGACAAAATCAGCAGAAGCTGGAGGTGGGTCAATGAAATAAGCAACGGTGCAGGAATTGTCACGCAGCCATTTTGCTACATCATTTGTACCAGCCACCCCGGTAGGCTTCCCTTTTACCTTCACGTCTGGGTTGGAGTAATACAACTCTCTATTGTAATACTGTCTCTGTTGGTGCATGATAGTCGTCCGTTCTTCCTTGAAAGGCCAGCAACCTGTTTTAAAGCTATATCCATGTTCTTCTGCCACGGGACTTGCGGTGCAGCCTGGATTCTGGTAATGTGTGCATTGCTGGTGTTTTGCTCCAAATAGGTGTCCAACTTCGTGTGCAAAAGTCTTCTTGCTGGTTGCCTGTTGTGCTTCTATTATTGCAAAAGCAGAGTCAGGCGATAAGCTTAAAGACAGTGCCGTGCCATAAATATTAATCGTTATTGTGTCATTTGCTCCACCTGTGGTGTCAACTGCTATTCTGTGGTAATTACCCTCGGTAAACAAAATCATCAAGTCCGCCCGGACGTCAGCTTGTTCTCGCCTTGCGTTAACAATCGAATTCATGCTAAAAGCACCCACGTCGCCACGAATATCCAAAGCGTTTTCGGAGAAAGACGATAGTTCTTCTGTCCCCGTCAACTCTAGCCTCAACCTGTACTCAGGTACGTCGCTATTCGAAAGGGCTTGGTTCATCTGCTCGATGGAGCTCTCTATCCTGTTCTGGATGTTGCTCACTGCGTTGTCAGCCGCCTGGGTGAAGAACGCAAAGACTCGCACAATGCAATCGCCGTTTGAGCGGTCTTCAACGGCGGGTGATTGCTGCATTTCCTCGCCGCCGTCTGGCATCTCACATTCCATCGCCTCGTAAGCATTGTCCATCCTTGCCATCGCCTGTACGCCGTCCGAAAGATTTTCAAAGAAGTACGAAGATGTGTCGAGGGAAATCGTGCCGAACAGCTCGCCGTCTTTGTACATCGCCATCAGATGCCCGATATCGCAGGTGCAAGTGTCTTCCGAGTCCACCTCGCCGTTCCAAACCCACTCGTTCAGGGATTTGTACTTGACGTTGGTGGCTCTGTAAAATACCTGCCCGCAGCCGCTGCCGGGGATGGTGACTTTCACCCGCCCGTTTTCCTGGATGGCGGGGATGTCACTCATGCCGAGTAGAAAAATCGTGTCGATTCCTTCGTGGTTTGACAGCTTCGTAAATCGCTTGGACTGCTCGACGTTCAAAGCCGAAGGAGTCAGTGTGCCAGGCGAAAAAAGGTTAATCACTTGTGCCTGGCTCATGGTGGAAGTAATTGTGAAAAGAACGAGGAGAAGAAAACTCAGGCGCAATGCTGAGTGGGGGGGGAGGGAGAAGGTAAAGGTCTTCATGGTGAGACAGATTTTAGAGATGAATGAAGAAGCGATTTTCAGGTGCAAGCACCTCGCCGGTTGCTTGTTCGGAGGGCAAGGTATCTTTCATTTTTTCAAATGCCCACAAATGAGGTGGAATATTCAAACAAAGGCAAAACAAACTTCTGCAATTTCCGCCGTTGTCAGAATTGCTGTCAAGTTCTCAAGCCAGGCGAACTTGGCGAACCCCGGCTCTTAATTTTCACACTCGACGAGCTTTTGCCTCTAAATTCGCCGCACGTAAACTTTGCGGCGCATGAAAAATCATCTCATTCTCTCCTTTTCAAACCACCAGCGGCGCTGCCGGATGCTCACCGGCAGCGCCGCGTTTTTTATACTCCACGCCAGCACGGCAATGTTAGCACAAACAATGCCGGATGTGGATTTGGGCGAAAACA
>CAZHLB010000245.1:8755-9009 GCA_964533005.1 uncultured Saprospiraceae bacterium | reverse complement strand
AAGGGAAGATGCATGTGGAAAGCGGCGCCTTCACCTCCAGTGACAAATGCAACCGGACTTTTGCTGCCCGAATTGGAGACGGCAAGCTGATAGCCGCCAGCCGCCTGATGACCAACAAATACCGGGTCGCTGTTTTCAAGTGGTAAAAAATGGGCGGTGGAAGTTTTTCGAGAGGCTGAATCAGAGGTCGAACCGGGTGGGGTGGGGGCCCGTTTGGCAAAACGGCGGCCAACCCCCACGGTGGCCCACGGCTT
>CAZHLB010000245.1:0-8745 GCA_964533005.1 uncultured Saprospiraceae bacterium | reverse complement strand
CGGGTCGGATGGAGCCGCTTTCGCAAAAGCGGCTCCATCCGACCAGGTTCGACCTCTGATTCAGCCTCTTTTTTTTTCTAAAATAATCCCAGCCATGAAATCTCTGCCTTTTTTCTTTTTCCTTTTCTGGGCAAACCTCGCCTCGTCAACTATCCTCATTTCAACCGACTCCCTGCCTCCGGTTTGCGACAGCCTGCAAAATGAGTTGCCTCAAAAGATTGACCTCACGCCTTTCTGCCCTGAAGTTCGCAACCAGGGACGCCTCCCTTCCTGCGTAGGCTGGGCGCTCGGCTACGGGGCGCTGACCATCGAGCGAGCTATCCGGCACGACTGTACCGACAAAAAAATCATCACCCACAATGCCAGTTCCGCCCTTTTCATTTTCAACCAGACCCGGCGGGACAGCCTCGGCAGCCGGTTGCGAGACGCCATGTTTTTTTTGGAAACAAATGGCGATTGCCTCGCCCGGCACTTCGATTTTGACGTGAACGATGGCGAAAGACAGCCCTCCGCCGAATTGTCGGAAGCCGCCCTGACTTTCAGCGTGGCGGGGGCGACGGCTTTGTTTGAAAAGGAAGATTCGGCGGCGCTCAAGGTGAGCAGGGTCAGGCAGGCGCTTGCGCAAAACAAGCCGGTCGTCGCAGGCGTGGCAATCCGGCGCAACTTTTTGAAGCTGAAAAACGCCGTTTACTGGTGGCCCCAACTCGGCGACACGATGCCCGCCGGGGGGCACGCCTTGGTTGTCGTCGGCTACGACGAGCGCAGGCAGGCATTTCAATTGATGAACAGTTGGGGCAGGCAGTGGGGCGAGCAGGGCTTCATTTGGATGAAATACGCGGTGTTTGGACAGTTTTGCAGGCAGGCTTACGTGCTTCGTTTACGATGAGTTACCTAGAAACTTTCTGCCTCATCGAGCAGAAAGAGGGAGCAAATATTGCGACAACGTCCAAGCCATTGACCCGGCGACGGGGTTGCCGCCTGCACTGCCAAGCGCAGGTTTCTTGCCCGTCAACGATACTTTGGGCAGGGGGCAAGGCTTTGTCACCTTTCATGTTTTTCCAAAATCAACGGTCGCAACCGGCGACACCGCTACGGCAAAAGCGGAAATCGTTTTCGACATCAACGACCCCATCCCAACCAATACCTGGAAAAATACGCTGGATGCGCTGCCGCCCACCAGCGCCATTGCCAGCAACTTGCCTTCGAGCTTGGCGACAGGCAAAGCGATGAGCAAGACCAGGCAGGCTTTAAAACGCAGGAAGATTCGGAAGAAAACTGGATTGAGGTTTTCCCCAATCCCACCGATGAAGCGGTGACTGTCAGCATTGCCAAACCTTTCCAATCCGGCGTGTTGAAGTTGTTCGATTTGCGGGGGCAAATGGTGGAGCGGATAAAATTGGATGGCAATAACCTGGCGTATCAAATTCAGGTGGATAGGCTGACTCCAGGGGTTTACCTCATTCAAGTTTTAGTGGATGGGCAGGCATTTACGGAAGAGTTGGTTGTAGAATAAAGGTAGATGTCATGCCAGAATTTCTCCCTGCGAACTTACCGCCTCATCTTTCAGCAGTGTCACGTCCTAAAAAAGGCTGACCTGGCTTGTGTGTAAATTAGATTTACAAGTCAAGCTTTTGGGTTGCTTTTAATGGATTAAACATAAGGATGAATATTTTTTATGCAGGCTGTATTTTTAAGAAAGCTCCCACCAACTGTCACCGTTCCCAAAACCTGTCCGCCCAATCATCCACAAAAGGCTGCGCATGGTGCAGTCGCTCAATTTCAGCCAGTTGACCGGCGGAAGCTATACTTTGTAGCTCGTTGAACAACTCCCGCTCCTCGAAGCGGATGTGCGCAGTTAGTTCTTCATCTATCTGACTCAGGTGCTTGACAAGTTCGCCGGTGGCGGCGAACAAGTGCTTTAGCCTGCGATGCTCTCGCAATGCCCGGTTGACCAATGGATGTTCGCCGCCGCCGAGGACGGGGAAAATGTGTCGCTCCTCCACCTCAAAGTGCGGCAGCAGGTGGTTTTCAAAAAACCAGTCCGAATAAGTTTTTATTCGTTCCGCCGCCACGCCTTCTGAAAGCCCGGTGCGGATTTTCCAGGCGAGCAACAGCCCGTGATGATGTTCCCTGCTCAATGGCTGCAAGGAAGGATGCCGTTTTAATGGTTTGACTTCGCTCATCTGAGTTTCAAAATTGTTTTTTACCGTTTCAAAAAAGTGTTGCCCGCTTGCAGTCCAAGTGCCAGTTCGAGCACGGTGGTTTCTTCCAGCATGGTTTTCAAAGCGTCTCGCACGGTAGCGAAACGCCCATGGAAAGGACAAGGTTGCAGGGCGTTGCAAGTGTGAAGACCCAGCCCGCAGCCGGTGAAAATGCGGTCGCCATCAATGGTGGAGACGATTTCGCTGAGCCGGATTCCCTCCATTTCCCTGCGCCCGATTTCAAAGCCGCCGTGAACGCCCTGCACCGAGTGGACGATGCCGCCTTTGGTCAACTGCTGCAATACCTTGCCGATGAACGCAACGGGCGAGCCGGTTGCCTCGGCAATATCTTTCACGCTCACCTTGTTGCCTTCCAAGGAGCGAGTTGCGATGAGCAGGGTCGCCCGGATGGCGTATTCGCAGGATTTTGAGAACATGGCGCAGCAATTTGAAACCGAAGCCAGGAAAATGGTGACTGGTGATTGGTGACTGGTGATTGGGTTGCCCAATCACCAATCACCAATCACCAATCACCAGTCACCCTTCGCTGTTATTCTTTTTCCCATTTAAACAAGGTCGGATTGACGACGAGCATCAGGTAACCCCAATTGCCAATCTGGTCGGAGCTGCCGCCGGAAACTTTGCTCAGACCTTCCAGCGACTCCGTGCCGCGCAGCAGAGAAAAGCCAAATTGGGCTTTGGCGAACTGGTTGATTTGGTGCGAAGCCGTAAAATCCAGTTCAGCGCCGAGGGGAAAGTCGAGCAGGCTGCCATCAGCCATTTTTACCTCGTTCACGAGCAGAAAATAGTGCGCATCCAGCGCCAGATGTGTGCGGGAAGAAGCTTTAAACTTCAACTTGAGAAAGGCATCTTGCAACCCCCCGCCTTTGGTGTCCTTTGGCACGTCGAGGAAATAATCCATGTAACCATAAAACTTGTGGTTGGTGCCGTAAAGGGTGTTGAAGGCATGGTTCTCGCCGGCAGGGGTGCTATGGGGGGCATTGCCGGAGATGTAGTCGTAACCCAATGCCGCATTGAACTTTGCATTGATTGCCCAATCCAGACAGGCGGAGGCAAAATATGCCGTGATTTTTCTGTCAAAATTGTCTTTTCCCACCTGCCCGAACAGGGTGACGTTGCCGGTCATTTTTCCCGAAACAAAATTGAGCGTGGGTCCTGCTGTCGCACGGAAAAAAGTCTTGTTCTCTGACAAGGAAGGGTCAGCGGCAAAGCCATCCGTGATGCCGTAGAGCGACAGCTCCATTTTTTCCTGCATGAATTTTCGGTTGTACCAAACCCAACCGAGGACTTTGTAATAGCTGGCGGGGTCGCTTGCCCCGAAGAGTTTTTCGGAAGTCTGGTTGAAAGCAGCGCCGAAATGGAGCGAGCTTGCTCCATTTTTTATTTTTAAAACTGCCGCGTCGTGGCTGCGCGCCTGCCCCACCCAATCACTGTTGCCGAGCAGCCTTTGGTCGTCGTAAACAAGCTCTTGCCTGCCTACTTTGAGCGCTACATTCTTGCTAAGAGCGACTTCTGCCCAGCCTTCGTGCAAGCCGAAGGAGGGCACATCCGCAGTTTGTGGCTCGTCGCCCCAAACCCGGACATCTTGCACGGCAAGCCCGAATTTTACGTGCTCATTTGCAAATCCGGCGCTCAGGCGGGTTCGCTGGGAAGTGAAAAAAGCGCCATCGGCGCCCGGCGGTGGGAGCGTTTGATAACCCCTGCGCCATTCGGGGCGGGCTATCAGTTGGGCGGACAAGTCAAAGACTTGCTGCGCATGGGCGGCAAGATTTGCCAAAGGCAAGAGTGCCAGGACAGCGCAAATTTTTGTAAAAGTGTACATGGAAAAATAAGATTTGAGAGTATTTTGTCTTCAATAAAGACATGGTACTCCCGGTTCGATAATTTTTTTTCACCGCATTTTTTCATGCTTCGGAGAGTTCCATTTTGAGTTTATGAAGCGCCATGCCTATCGAAGATGCCCTCCCCGGCGCTTGCCTCCTGTTGCATTTGAAGTTTATGAATCGGCACGGCGGTCAAAAACGACCCATGCTCTTTGATTTCTTCCAGGCGGCAACTCCAGTAAAGCTGCCCGTTGTAAACCGTCATGTCGGGGCAGCCGTCGCACATGTCCATCCTGCCGTCCGGCAAAAAGTCAATCGGCTGGATGATGGCGTAGGATTGCATATAGACCTTCTTGAAAAGCAGCCCGGGATTTTTCAGCATGGACTTGAACCACCCGGCGACGGAGCGGCGGCAACCCTTGTCGAACATGGAAAAGAACAACATGGCAGGCAAACCGAGGCGCAGGGTTTTCGGGCTGGAATAACTCAGCCAGCGGTTGCGGGTGAAGTGGGAAAACTGTTGCACCAGCTTCATAAAATTAGCCCCGGCGAATCCCAGCGTTTGGTCTTTGGTGGCAAAACGAATCGCAATCGTCCACTTCATGCTTTCGGGTTCCACCGTGCCGTTGAGGTAGCCGCAAGGTTCGTAGCCAGGTTCGCAGCGGCGGATTTGGTCAACCACGTCCTGCGTTTTAAGCACCCGCTCGCCACGGAAGTCGGTGTCGTTGTAAAATTCGTCGGGCTTGATGGCTTGCCCGTTGGCAAAAAAAGTGAAGGCGGCGCCCATGCTCGGTTCCCGGTACAAGATGAAAACTAAGGTGTGCGCCTTGTGCGGGTTGCTGCGGAACCATTCCACCACGTCCGGCACTTGCGACAAATTCTGCTCGGAAACGGTCTGGTTGAAGGAGCAGGCGATGCCGCCCTGGTCGAATACCATGTTCGCCAGCCTTTGCCGCAAGGCGTTGTGCCCTTTTTCGTCGGCGACACGGGAGTCTTTCCTTTTCTGCGTGGTGTCAATGTGGAAGGTAAAACCGGCGACGCCCGCTTCTTTCAGTTCCTGCAACATATCAGGCGTCAGCGCCAACCCATTAGTGTTGACGATGGGCTTCCAGCCCTTGTCCCTGATGGCGCTCACCACTCTTGCAATTTTCGGATAAATCAAAGGGTCGCCGCCTGCGATGCTGACGCAATCGCTTTTTCGTTTGGCTTCAAAAACCGCCAGGTCGTTGGCGATTTCTAAGAAAGTTTTGTGCCCCTCCTTGCGGGGGTCGCGGTAGCAACCTTTGCAGGCGAGGTTGCATTTGGTAGTCACTTCCAGCCAGGAAATGCCGTTGTCGGCGAGCGACCAGGGCAGGCGGTAGTATTCTTTTGGGTTGAGTTTTTTTGTTTGCATGTCAATTAATTAAGCGGTTTTCGCTGCATCACCCCCTACCCCTGAAGCACCCGTTTCGCTTAAAATTTTGCCCAGGTTCGTTCAAAAATGAAAAAACTCACTGCTTCCGCCGGTTTGCAACCGGCGCTTGCAGGCATTTTCGACGAAGACAGACCTTTTTGCAAAAAAAGCTGCCGGTTATCGGAAACGACCTGCAAGCGCCGGTTGCAAACCGGCGGAAGCAGTGAGTTGATTTTCAATGATTTAGTCCAAAATATGGACTAAAAACTTGCCTAAAATTTTAAGCGAAACGGGTGCTTTAGGGGTGGGGGGTGATGCGGCGGAGATTTTCCAATTTCTAATTTCTCAATTTCCAATTTCCCAATTTACCCCTCACGGCATCCCCCCCGTCGTGAACCAAAACCCGATACCGTTCGGGCTGTCGCCCACTGGAACGGTGGCAACGACCGCTTTGGAAGCCACGTCAATCACCGAAACGGAATCGTCGTTCAGGTTCGTCACGAAAGCAAAACGCCCGTCGTTGCTGACCACCACGCCATGTGCGCCCGAACGGACAGCGACCGTTGCTGTCACGGCAGCGTTTGCCACGTCGAGGACATATACTTTATCCGACCAGGGGTCGCCACTCAAGCCGCCCTGGTCGCAGACGAAAAGTTGCTTGCTGTCGGGGGTGGGATAAAGCTGGATGGGTCCCAGCGACCCGGCAGGCAAGGCAATCCGCGCCAATTCGCCGCTCGCCAAATCGTACCGGACGACTTCTTTGGTGTCGTACAAAGACACGAAGACAAACTTCCCGTCCGGCGTGACGGCTGCCTGCACTGCAACTCCTCCCATCGGCACATCCGTCACCGCTCCGTCGGCAACGGTGAGAATGGACAAACTTTTCGCTTCCAGATTTGCGATGAACAGCTTGCCGTCGAAATACCGCAAGCCGTGCGGGGAATGGTCGGAACCTAAATGGAAGCGCCGGGCAACCTGGAAAATCTTGGCATTCACCTCCACCACCTGGTTGGAATCGGTGGCGGTGGCGTAGGCAAATTCGCAGGCATCGTCCAGCACCACGTGAGCGAGGTGCAAGCCGGAACCTAATTCGATGCGCTCCTTGATTTTCCAGGAAACCGGGTCAATCACGACGAGGTGCTCCAATGCTTCACCATGCACGTGCCCGCCGCCGGGCAGGGTGGTCGCCCAAACGGTTTTGCCGTCGGGCGCTACCTGGACGTTGTGAATCAGCGGTGGCTCGTCGCCCGGCTCCGCCAGGTCTATGTCTTTCAGTTTGGTGAAATCAATGGCGTCGAGGACGGAAATGGTACCGGCTTCTTCGTTGGCGACGAAGACCAGCGCATCGGGTAAGCCTTCGTCTTTTTCGCAGCCCAGGCAGAAGGTTGCCAAGAGGAAGAAGAGGATTGATAAAGTTCTCATGTTTAAAAATTTTGACGCTGTAAAGAATCATGGGACGCGAGGAGGATGGGAACGCGGATGACACGGATTGGGCGGATTTACGCGGATTTTTTCTTCGAACCTTGGAAAAAAATCCGCGTAAATCCGCCCAATCCGTGTCATCCGCGTTCCCATCCTCCCCTATCTCACCGCTACATTTTTCCAAAATCCCGTCACCAAGAATTGCTCGCCCGTTTCCACTTGCGCCAGCTTGTCAATCATTCCATTAAAAATGAAAAAATGAAAAGGCAGCAAGCTGTACCAATACAGCCGCCCCAAAAGTCCTCTCGGTCGCAGCGTGGCGGTTTGGTGAAGCTCCCAGCGTTCGAGCCTTTTCACGATTTTGAACTCCAGCCACGCCTCGCCGGGCAGCTTCATTTCGGCAAAAAGCAGCAGGCGGCGGTTGACGGGGTCGGCGACCAGCACCCGCCAGAAGTCGAGCGCATCGCCGGCATAAATTTTATCGGGATTGGTGCGCCCCCGGCGCAAACCGATGCCGCCAGAAAACCGGTCTATGTAGCCCCGGAACTTCCACAAAAAATTAGCATAGTACCAGCCCGTCTGCCCGCCGATGCTCCAAACCCGTTCCATCACTTCGTCCTCCCTGCCGGTCACGTCCCGCTTTTTGAAGTCCCGGAAGCAGCCGTAAACCGGCACTTTCACGTAGTCCATCAGCCGGGGATTGGTGTCGAAAGAACTGAAAGCGTCCCGCCAACTGCTGATGACCATGTGCTGGCTGATGCGCAGGAACGCCAGTTTCACCGCTTCCCGGTAAGTCATCAGTTCGATGCCGAGGTCTTGCGCCAGGGTGTTGGGGCGGCAAATCACGTTCACCTTCATGCTGTTCACCAAGTTGACGGCGAGCGGGAAGGAGACGGAGGTGATGAAATAAAGCCAGTGCGACGACAGCCAGGGCGACATGACCGGCAGGATGAAAATGGAGCATCGCAACTTGCGCACCTCGGCATATTGCAGCAGCATTTCCCGGTAACTCAGCACTTCCGCTCCGCCGATGTCGTAGTCTTTGCCAAATGTTTCCTCCCGCAGCATGACGCCCGCCAGAAACTGCATCACGTTGCGCACCCCGATGGGCTGACATTTGGTGCGCACCCATTTCGGGGCAATTAAAAGGGGCAGCTTTTCCATCAAATCCCGAATGATTTCAAAAGAAGCGCTGCCCGAACCGACGATAATGCCCGCCCGCAGCACGGTCAGCGGCACCGAGCCGGAGCGGAGAATGTTTTCCACGTTGAAACGGCTGCTCAGGTGGTCGGAAAGCTCCGCTTCGTTGACGATGCCGCTCAGGTAGATGACCTGGCGGCAGGTGGTTTTTTCCAAAGCCCTGGTAAAGATTCGGGCTGCCCTCGCTTCTTTTTCCGTGAAATCCCCCTTGCTGCTCATCGAGTGAATCAGGTAAAATGCCACGTCCACCATCCTGGGGAAGACCTGGTTGTCCAAGGGTCGCAGGAAATCCACTTCCTGGATGAGTATCTGCGGATGCGTGTGCTCTGCCTCAAAACGCTTGCGGTTGCGCACGCAGCAGTAAAGCTGGTGCCTCTGCTCGAGCAGGACGGGGATGAGCCGCTGCCCGATGTAGCCGTTTGCGCCGGTGATGAGGATTTTCATTTATTTTTTTTTGCTTTTGGAGGCGGAGGCTCTTTTTCGGGAATCTCCCAGCGATAAGCAGGTAGCACTTCCGAACTTTCGGCATAGCAAACCGGGGAACTGCCTGGTTCGGGCGGTTCGGTTTCGCACGTTTTTTTCGGTGGATGATTGGCTTGCTTTTTCTTCATCTATTGATTTGCCCGCCTTTGCTCCGAGCGGGCGGGTTTTGAACCCGCCGTTTTTCTACGGAATTGGCGAGTTC
>CAZHLB010000244.1:0-9020 GCA_964533005.1 uncultured Saprospiraceae bacterium | reverse complement strand
CCCCACCCAACCGTTGGTCCTTGGAGTTCCTCAACTATATTTAAAAAGCGACTTGCAGACTTGCAGACAGTTGTTTCACGCAGACGCTACATGAGTCTCATTTGAATGGTTGATAGATGAGCAAAATAGCGGCGGAAACAAGGCTTGGCAGCGTCGTTTTTGTCATCCATTTCAAGTGAGAAAAGTAAGCAAAGCATCCTCCTTTCCTACCTTTGGCGCAGCACAAAAAAAGACGCCCATTTTAATATCCTTTTGTCCTTCCAATTAAAACGCAACGCAAAATGAAACGTCATTTCATCCTTCTCCTCGCCGCCTGCGGCATCCTCTTTTCCTGTCATCCGGAATCTTCCAAAACGCCCGCAGCGCCCGACCCTTTGCTGTCGCACATTGACTCTACAGTGCGCCCCGGCGACGACTTTTTCCTGTTTGCCAACGGCAAATGGTTCAAGGAAAATCCCATCCCCGCCAGCAAGCGCAGCAACGGGCTTTGGCAAATCATCCAGGACACCATCAATGCCCAGGTGAAAGCCATTTGCGAATCGTCCGCTGCTTTGGCGGATGCGGAAAAAGGGAGCAACAAGCAGAAAATCGGCGACTTCTTTTTCTCCGCCATGGACAGCGCCGCCATCAACCAGAAGGGCTTGGCAGCCTTGCAAGCGGACTTGAAAATGATTGACGACGTGCAGGATTTGAGCGGCTTGGCGAAGGCGGCGGCTTTCGTTCATGCCAGCGCAGGCTCGCCGCTGCTGAGTTTTTACGTGAGCCAGGACGATAAAATCAGCAGCAAAAACGCCGTCTTTCTCTGGCAAGGCGGCTTGAGCATGCTGGAGCGGAATTATTATTTCGACACCGACGAGCGGACGTCGCAGGTGCGGCAAAAATTCTCGCAGCACCTGGTCAACCTGTTCAAAATCATGGGCAACGATGAGGCGAAAGCAAAGCAAGTGGCGGAGCGCCATTTGAAGCTGGAAACCGCACTGGCAAAGACTTCCCGCAACCTCGAAGACACCCGTGACCCGCTGAAAAACTACCACAAAATCGCCTTCAAACAACTGACGCAAGACGTGCCGAACCTCGATTGGGCAAGTTTCGCCGCAGGCGTTGGCTTGCCGCAAGTGGACTCTGTCATCGTCGGGCAACCAGAATTTCTGGCGGCGCTCAACGGCTACCTCAAAAACTATCCGCTGGAGGATTGGAAAAACTACCTGAAATATCACCTCGTCAGCAGCCTCGCTCCGTTTTTGGACGACCAGACTTTTGCCGAGCATTTCAGCTTTTTTCAGACCACCCTGTTTGGCGTGCCGCAACCAAAACCTCGCTGGGAACGGGCAGTCGAGCAGACAAACGCCTCGCTGGGCGAGCTAATCGGGCAGGTGTACGTGAAGGAACATTTGCCGGAAGGCACCAAAGAAAAATTGCTCGAAATAGGGGATGCCATCAAGCAAGTCTATGCCGAGCGCATCCAAAAATTGGATTGGATGAGCGCCGCAACGAAAGAAAAGGCTTTGAAAAAATTAGGCACGGTGGTGATGAAGGTGGGTTATCCTGACAAATGGAAAGATTTAAGCGCCTTGCAAGTTGACCGCTCGTCGTATGTGCGCAATGTAATTGCCGCCAATCAGTGGCAATTCAACTATATGGTTTCAAAATATGGCAAGCCCGTTGACCGGGAAGAATGGGTGATGCAACCGCAAACATATAATGCCTATTATAACCCCTCCAATAATGAAATAGTAATTCCAGGCTGCAATATTATCGTGCCCGGATATGAGCGGAAATTGGCGGACGACGCCATTTTATATTCCATTATTGGCGGCTCTACTTTTGGGCATGAAATAACGCATGGCTTTGACGACCAGGGCAGCAAATACAATGAGTTTGGCAATTTGGATAATTGGTGGACGCCCGAAGACAGCGCCAAATTTTTTGCAAAAACAAGCATGATTGTGCGCCAATTCAATGAATACGTGCCAATTGAAAATATGCATATCAACGGCGAATTGACCCAGGGTGAAAATATAGCTGATTTGGGAGGCACTATCATGGGTTGGCAGGCTTTTATTAAAACTAAGCAATATCAGAGCAATGAAATAATAGCAGGTTTAAATCCGAGCCAACGTTTTTTTCTCGGATATGCGCTCGCATGGATGATTAATCAGCGCCCGGAATATATCGCCAATCAAGTGCGCAGCGACGTGCATTCGCCGCCAAAATACAGGGTGATTGGGCCCCTGTCGAATATGCCTGAATTTTATGAAACATTCGGCGTCAAAGAGGGCGACGCTATGTGGCGGGCGGATAGTTTGCGGGTGAATATTTGGTAAAGAAACTTTGGAGCGATATTATTTTTGGGTAAAAATTTTTGCAAAAATTTTTCCCCAAAAATCATCTCTCCACCTCTATTTATTCAGCCGCAGGCTTTTTTCCAGCATCAATCATTTCCATCATTTTCAGCCCAATCAGCCCGGCAACGCTGCCGTTTTCGCCATTGCCATTGCTGCCGCTGACCAGCACGTCGGGGATGATTTTGATGTGGTTTTTGCCAATCTCCTCGGTGATTTTCAAGCGGGAAAATGCCTCGCCGCCCATCGCCTGCACCGCCAATTTGTAAGCCTCGGCGGTGGATTTACCGATTTCAAGAATCTTCATTGCCTCGGCACGACCTGTCAATTCGATGCGCTCGGCTTCGGCGGAGGCTTTGAGGCGGACGGCTTGGGCTTCCGCTTCGGCTTTCATGCGCAGGGCTTGCGCCTCGGCTTCGGCTTTGACTTTCACGCTGGCGGCTTCACCGTGCATTTTTTTCACCGCCGCATCCGCCGACCGCTCGGCGATGAGGACGGACTGCTGCGAGGTCATCAATTCCTTTTGCATGTCGGCGAGGGCGGTTTCTTTTTCCATGCCCTGGCGCTGTTCCTGCGCTTTTTGCTGCGTCTCGAAAGTCATTTTTTGCTCCTCGGCAATCTTCCGTTCGGTCAAGGTTTTCATCAGCGTTTCCGGCGGCACGATGTCGCCGATGAGCGTGTCCACCGCATGAACGTTGTACTCGTCCAGCACCGCCCGGATGTGTTGCTTCGCCGAATCCTGCCGCTCTTTCCGGCTGCTGAGGAACGAAATCACGTCGCTGCCCTGCGCCGAGTTTCGGAAATAGTTGCCGATGGTCGGCTCCAAAACCTGCGAGACGAGGTTGTTCATGTTGCCGAATCGGGCAATCACTTTCGGCGCTTCCGTCGCCGGGACGTGGATGATTTGCGACACGTCGAGGTTGAACGGGAAGCCGTCTTTGGAGCGCACGGTGATGGTCGAAAGGTTGCGGTCGAGTTGGTGTGCTTCGGTGCGGGCGCTCGCCCAATTCAGCACTAAGTTGGTCGTCGGCACAAGCTCGACCTTCATGATGTAGCGGTTGAGCGGGTACTTGCCGGGGCCCAAAGGCTCGTTCCAGACACCTTTGAAACCCTTTTGCACGATGTTGCCGTGTTTGAATTCGTCGCCGGAAAGGTCAACGCCGTCCTCGCCCACGAACGAAATCACGACGCCGACGTGACCAATCGGAATCTCCGTCATCGGCAATTGTTCGAGCGTGACCGCCCAGGGATTCAGGTTGTAGTTGCCCGCCAGGATGACCTGCGGCTGCAAGCCCCGGTTGCCGCCATTGCTCAGAAAAGCATCGAAATCCTGGAAGTTGTTGTGCCCGGCGATGGTTCTGCCTGCGATTTGACCGTCCGGCAGCGGGTCGCCATCGAGCGCCGTGATGATGCCGACCGAGTTGTCGTCTATGCTTGTCATCGGCAGGATGGAGACATCGAACAGGAAAGAGTTGATACGGTAAGAACCGGCAGTGATGTAGGCGTCTTGCCGCCCTCTCTGACCGCCATTTTTCAGGAAGGCTTCGGCGTCCTGAAAATTGTCGCAGGCGACCCGGCGGGCGAGAATTCGACCTGTTTGCAAAGGCTCTCCGTCCCTCGCGAGCAGCAAGCCAATCTTGCCTTGCTCGACAATGGTGAACGGCTGCATTTTGATGTCGAACTGCCAAATCCACATCCCGAAATAAAGCCCCGGCGCCAGCGAATCTGCCTGGTAACCAGCCTCGCCATTCAAGGCGATGATTTTGCCGTCGGGCAATTCCCGGTGGCTGCCGAACAGCACGAACTTCTTGGTAACCAAGCCGATACGGTCTTCCGGCACGATGACCATGCCGAAAAAAACACGCAGGACGAACTTGTAAAAAAGAATGAAGAGCAAGAGGAGGACGACCCATCCCCAGGTGGTGATAAACTCAAACGGTTCCATGATGAAGTGAAAATTTTAAGGCGGGCAAACGAGGTGGAGAAGGTTGAGGAGGTTGGAAAGATTCAGGGGTTTTCAATCTCTCGGAATCATCCCTCACTATTTGCCAATCGTGGGGCAAATGTGTGCGGGAGGGGGAGGGCGGGGCAAGGGATTTCGATGAAAAGAGGTTTGCTTAGTTCGGAGGATTGGGAAACGGGGATGAACAGCGGTTTTAGGTTTTCAGGCGTTCGATTTCGACTTCAATCAATGCTATTCATTCAGCAGCTTTTCAAAAAGTCCAGCAGATACTTGAACGAACTCAAATGTCTCTCCTCCGCATCTGCTCTTTTTGTCAACTCAGCCAAGTAGGCGCTTTCCCTGACGACGCCCGGATGTGTTTTAGAATATTTCAAATTCCGCTCCGCCAGCATTTCTTTCAAATAAGCCTCGTGAAATCTGGCATGATTGGCAAAATCAGGATAAAAGCCCATCAGCTCCGGGTCACTTTCCAGCACATTGTAGAAGTTGACAAATTGCCTGAATAGGCTTCGCTCCGGCTGGCGGTTGAAAACCTTCCGGTTGCCGAGCAGCCAGGTTTCAAAGCAACGGTTTTGCACGATAATTTTTAAGATGCAGGGTTGAAGGTTCAGCTTTTTTGCGCTTAAAAAATCTTCGATTTCCACCATCCGTTCCTGCGGGCTGACCTCATCTGCATCTATACAAACCAGCAAAAAATCGAAAGCCTTTGTCTCGTTGATTTCATGCACAGCCGCCTCGATGTAGTCGAAAATGGATGGGTAGCCGTAGCCGCTAATCATGAAATAATTGTGGTCATTGGCGTCGAAAGCGTTGCCAATTCTTGAATATTCTGGCAACAAATGAGACAGCCATGACGGATACACCGCCATTTCAGTTCTTCGTCCTTCCAGTAGAAAATATAGATTCATGCTGCGACGCCGGTTCGGTAGGCTTCCAAATTTAAGAGTTGAGTAAAAGCGGTGTGTCTTGATTTTCCCAGGTTCAAATCTGCGGCGTCCAGCACTTTGACCGTGTTGCCGTGCCGGGTCACCACTTTCCAATATTCCATGTCAATGTTGTTGATGATGTACGGATGGTGGCTGGTAATGATGAATTGCAAGTCTCTTCCGGGCGACATGATGGCAGCTGTTACTTCGTCAATGCAGTTGACGCCGAGGCTGTTTTCAAATTCATCAATCAGGATGACACTGCCATCTGGGCAGAGGTGGATTTCGGCAAGGAGCAGCAAGGTTTTCAGCATTCCTTGCGCAATTTCTGTTTGAGGAATCCAGCGGTTTACGTGGCGCTCTTTTATTTGAAGAACAGGTTCTCTGCCATAAATGTGATAGTTGGGCAGTGGCTCTGACTTGATATCCTCGACCAATGGAAAAATATTGGCAAAATCGGATTTTATCTCCTCAAATACGTGGCTGGCATGAACGCTTGTGAAGAATAGTTTCAGTTTCAAATTAAGACCACCACTCCTAATTATGTCAATGTGATTATATGCCTCCAATAAGTGTTCATTGACAGGCTTGGATAAACTAAGAAGCAGGTTAAAGTCATATGTCGAAGGAGGAAAAATGATTTTTGAAAAACCATTTTTAGCGGGCATTACCGTTGGCTCTTCCATCAATAGGACAAGCAAACTTTCTTCTTGGGAAAGCTTAGGCACAGGTGCTGCGCCGAACTTGATTTCGCTGCCTTTTCTCTCAAAAACCGGAATGCCATTTTCCCACAAATTCTCACTTTTCAAAATAGCTGTTTTATCTTCTCCATTTCTTCCATTGAGAGGCAGTTTGCTATTTTGGTAGAATTCTCCTTTCCATCTGTAGTTTACTCCTTTTTCTATTGAGAATTTTATATCCCAATTTATGCCACTGAAAGAATACCCGTTGGCGATTAGGAAGAGTGTATTTATTGCCTTTAAAATTCTCGTTTTCCCCGCTCCCGACACGCCAACCAACAAGGAGAGTTTCCCGAAAGAGACCTCTTCCAAGTGCCAGTCATTGTCCAAGTCATGAAATTCCAAGCGGTCAATTCTCATGGATAAAATTTTACAGTTTTGTTTGCAAAGCTAATGCTTTTGCAAAGACCTTCATTCCACCTCCGCCCCCTTCAGTTTACCCCGCAGCGCAAACAACTCATCCCGAAACCCAGCCGCAGAAATAAAGTCCAATTCCTTCGCCGCCTTCTTCATTTTATCCTCTGTTTCCGAAATCATTCGCTCGATTTGGTCACGGGTCATGTACTGCACAATCGGGTCGGCGGCGAGGCTAAGTTGTTCAGGTTCAACGTAATAATTTCGCTTGCCACGAATGTCCAGCACCGACTGCCGGGCGAGAATTTCCTCCCTCGATTTTGCCAAAGTCCTCGGCGTGATGTGGTGTATCTTATTGTAACCCATCTGAATTTCCCGCCTGCGGTTGGTCTCGTCAATGGTTCGGCGCATGGAATCGGTCACCTGGTCGGCGTAAAAAATCACCGTGCCGTTGACGTTTCGGGCAGCCCTGCCTGCGGTTTGCGTCAGCGAACGGTCGTTGCGCAGGAAACCTTCCTTGTCGGCGTCGAGGATGGCGACGAGGCTGACTTCGGGCAAGTCCAAACCTTCCCGCAGCAGGTTGACGCCGATTAGCACGTCGAACTCGCCGAGGCGCAGGTCTCGCAAAATTTCCACCCGCTCCAGCGTCTCCACTTCCGAGTGGATGTAGCGCACTTTGATGTCGAGTTTGGTCAGGTATTTCGAGAGTTCTTCCGCCATCCGCTTGGTCAGGGTGGTGACGAGAACCCGCTCATTTTTCTTGACCCGGTTCGAGATTTCATCCAGCAAATCGTCCACCTGGTTGATGCTGGGGCGCACTTCGATGGGCGGGTCTAACAAGCCCGTCGGGCGCACGAGTTGCTCCACGAGGACGCCGCCAGTTTGCTCCAATTCATACTCGCCGGGCGTTGCGCTGACGTAAATCACCTGGTTGATGAGGCTCTCGAACTCGCTGAAACTCAACGGTCTGTTGTCAATTGCCGAGGGCAGGCGGAAGCCAAAACTGACCAGACTCATCTTCCTCGCACGGTCGCCGCCCCACATGCCCCGCACCTGCGGCAGGGTCACGTGACTCTCGTCAATCACCATCAAATAATCATCCGGGAAATAGTCGAGCAGGCAAAACGGGCGGGTGCCAGGCTCCCTGCCGTCGAAGAAGCGGGAGTAGTTTTCCACGCCGCTGCAATAGCCCAATTCCTTTATCATTTCCAGGTCGAAGTTGGTGCGCTCTCGTATCCGTTTGGCTTCCAGGTACTTCTGTTCCCGCTCGAAATACTTCGCCTGAGCGAACATCTCGTCCTGGATGTCCCGAATAATTTCCCCCATGCGCTCGCGGGGCGGCACGTAGAGGTTGGCGGGGAAAATGGCGGCGGTCTCCATTTTTCGGATGGTTTTGCCGCTCTCGATTTCCAATTCGGAGATGTCTTCGATTTCGTCGCCCCAAAAAGTGACCCGGTAGCCGTAGTCCACGTAGGGCAAATTCACGTCCACCGTGTCGCCACGAACCCGGAAGGTGGCTCGTTTGAAGTCAATTTCGGTGCGGGAATAAAGGCTCTCGACCAGCTTGTGCAGGAAAAAATTGCGGGAGACTTTTTGCCCTTTTTGCAGGCGGATGATGCCGGTTTTGTAGTCCTCCGGGTTGCCCATGCCGTAGATGCAGGAGACCGAAGCGACGATGATGATGTCCCGCCTTCCCGACAGCAGCGAGCTGGTCGCCCGGAGGCGCAGCTTGTCCACTTCTTCGTTGATGTTCAGGTCTTTTTCAATGTAAGTGTCGGTGACGGAGATGTACGCTTCGGGCTGGTAGTAGTCATAATAACTGACAAAATACTCCACCGCATTGTCTGGAAAAAACTCCCGGAACTCACCGTAGAGCTGCGCCGTGAGGGTTTTATTGTGGGTCAAAACCAGCACCGGGCGGTCGAGTTGGGCGATGGCATTGGCGATGGTAAACGTCTTGCCGGAGCCGGTGACGCCGAGCAAAACCTGCGCCCGCTCGCCGCTGCGAACACCTTCGACGAGGGTGCGGATGGCTTGCGGCTGGTCGCCGGTGGGACGGTAGGAACTTTCGAGATGGAAGAGTGACATCGGGCGAATTTGAGTTTGAAAAAAACAAAGATAGTTAGCCAAGGTGTAGCGCCAAAGGCAGGTTTTACTCAGTGTTTCAAGAATTTTCACTCATTACTTTAAGCAAATTTGCTCAAAGTAATGAGTAATTTTGCTCAGTGCTTTGAGTAATCTTGCTCAAAACACTGAGCAAAATTACTCATTACACTGAGCAAAATTCAAAACCATGTTTCAGCGACATCAACTCCAGCTAATTAAGAAAAGGATGGAAGAACCTCGGCAATTCATCCAAGTTATTGAAGGCCCACGCCAAGTTGGAAAAACTACCCTCGCTTGGCAATTGAAAGATGAAATAAATATCCCTGTGCATTACGCAACTGCGGATGAATCCTTCTCGCAAAATTCAATTTGGTTGGAACAACAGTGGGAAACAGCTCGCTTAAAACTACGTCAGGCGGGAAGCGAGTCATTCATTTTGATACTCGACGAGATTCAAAAAATCAATAATTGGAGCCAAGTGGTCAAAACGCATTGGGACAAGGACACTGACGAGAAAATACAGCTAAAAGTCATTTTGCTTGGCTCTTCTCGTTTGACCATACAGCGGGAATTGAATGAATCATTAGCT
>CAZHLB010000243.1:0-9038 GCA_964533005.1 uncultured Saprospiraceae bacterium | reverse complement strand
TCGAAAAAATCGTCGAGGTGCAAGTGGTGAACGAGGTCGAAAAACTGGTCGAAGTCATCCGGGAAGTCCAAGTTCCGGTGGCGACGGTCAAGGAAATCGAAGCGGTGAGCGAGGTGCGTTTGCCGGTGGAAATTCTGCGGGAAATCCACGTCCCCGTTGAAGTAGTGAAGGAAGTTCAAATCCCAGTCGAGGTCATCAAAGAAGTCGAAAAAATCGTCGAGGTGCAAGTGGTGAACGAGGTCGAAAAACTGGTCGAAGTTATCCGTGAAGTGCAAGTTCCGGTGGCGACGGTCAAGGAAATAGAAGCGGTGAGCGAGGTGCGCCTGCCGGTGGAAATTCTGCGGGAAATCCACGTCCCAGTTGAGGTTATGAAGGAAGTTCAAGTCCCAGTCGAGGTCATCAAGGAAGTCGAAAAAATCGTCGAAGTGCAAGTCGTGAACGAGGTTGAAAAACGGGTCGAAGTACCCGTCGAAGTGGTTCGCAGAATCCCCGTGCCGCTCATCAAAGAAATCGAAGTGGTCAACGAAATCCGCACCCCGGTTGAAGTGGTGCGGGAAATCAGGGTGCCATTTGAAGTCGTCAAAGAAGTGCGTGTGCCCTTCGAAGTAGAAAAAATCGTCGAGGTCATCCGGGAAGTCCCCGTAGCCACGGTGAAGGAAATCGAAGTCGTCAAGGAAGCTACGCCAGTCGCTCCGCCGGAAGGCAATTTGGAGTGGGAACTCCGGGGCGGTAGAAATGGCAATGGCAACGGCGGCGTCATCGAAAAAGACGACCTGAAAATCATCGAAGGCATCGGGCCAAGAATCGAGGAACTGCTGAATGCCGCAGGCGTCTATCGCTTCACCCAATTAGCCGCCATGCCCGCCACCGAAGTCAAAACCATCCTGGAAAATGCCGGCGCCCGCTTCCAAATGCACGACCCCACCACCTGGGGCTTGCAGGCAGAACTCGCCGCCGCCGCCAACTGGGATGAGCTTCGCCAACTTCAGGACAATCTCAAAGGAGGAAGAATTTGATTGATGATTGATAATTGGTGATTGATGTTGGGACGTCCCAACATCAATCACCAATTATCAATCATCAATCAACAATCATCAATAAAAATCAATAGCCATGTTTACACTTTTTAAAGAAAATCACGTCAACTCCATCATTCCCGACCAAAGCGAATTGACCAACGTCATTCATGTTTGGCGGGAAGGCATCGTCAAAGACATCAAAGTTCACCTTGACATCACCCACCCTTTCGTCGGCGATTTGATGGTGCGACTTACCTCTCCGGCAGGCACGCAAGCCACCCTTCGCAATCGGGAAGGCGGCTCCGGCGACAACCTTTCAGCCGTTCTGCAAGGTGAAATGCTCCAGGCATTCGCGGGCGAGCGGGCACATGGGCTTTGGACGCTCACCGTCGAAGACCAGGCAGTGCGCGACAGCGGCACACTCAATTCCTGGGGCATCGAACTGGATTGCGAGGAGTTTCAAAACTACCACTCCGAAGTGTTCATCCCGGAAGTTTCCGACAACAACAGCTTGATTAGCACGCAGGAATGCCGCTTCTCCGGCAGAGTCCTCGGAGCGGAGGCGGAGGTCGAAATCGAGCACCCGCTCATCGGCGACCTCGTTGTTTCACTCGTTTCACCCGACGGCACGGAAGTCAATTTGCACAACCGCGAAGGCGGCTCTCAAAATCACCTGGAGCGCCACTTCAACGAAGACCACCTTGCCGCTTTCCGTGGCGACAACACGCGTGGAACCTGGACGCTGAAGGTCAAAAACTTCCACTCCTCCGACACCGGCGTAGTCAAACACTGGAAAATCAAGTTCCGCTACGAGCACGTGGACGACCTGAAAATTGTGGAAGGCATTGGCCCGAAAATCGAGCAATTGCTCAACGGGGCGGGCATCTATTCTTACGTGTCGCTTGCCACCACGCCTGCCGAACACGTCAAGGATATCCTCACCGGCGCAGGCGACCGATTCAAAATGCACGACCCCGCTTCCTGGGGCTACCAGGCAAGCCTGGCAGCGCAAGGCAGGTGGGACGATTTAAAAACCTTGCAGGCAGAACTGGTTGGCGGCAAGGAAGCAGTTGCTTAAAAAGTGCTGGGTGACTGGTGACTGGTGACTGGTGATTGGTGATTGGGATGCTCCAATCACCAGTCACCAATCACCAGTCTCCAGTCACCAATCACAATTCAAAAATCAATTTAAATGGCAAACATTCTCGATGACCTGAAAGGGTTGATTCCTTCCGATGTCCTTTCCGGCGCAGCCAACATGCTCGGCGAAAACGAAAGCGGCGTCACCAAAGCAATCGGCGGTTTACTGCCCACCATCCTGGGCGGCTTGGTTCAAAAATCCACCGACAGCAGCGCATTCGGCAGCATTTTCAACATGTTGAGCGATAGCCGCAACGCCGGTTTTCTCGACAACATCGGCAGCTTAATTGGCGGCGGCAGTCCCTCCCACCAGGGCGACCCGAAAGACGTCGCCGGCAACCTGATGAGCAAACTTTTCGGCGGCAAAGTGGGCGGCATCCTCGACGCTATCAGCTCTTTTGCAGGCATCAAAAAAAGCTCGACTTCCTCGCTGCTCGGCTTGGCGGGCCCACTGGTTATGGGCTTTTTGGGCAAAAAAATCAAGAGCGAAGGATTGAGTATGTCCGGTCTGGCTTCCTTGCTTGGCAGTCAAAAAGGCAGCATCATGAGTGCGCTTCCGGCAGGGCTTGGCAGCATGTTGGGCTTTGCTGATGTCAGCACTCCCAACGTTTCCGCTCCGAAAGTGGGCGGTTTCAATTGGATGCCCTGGCTGCTCGGCGCATTGGCAGTGGTAGCGCTGCTCTGGTTTTGGAGAAGTTGCAACAAAACCGACGTAGTGCAGCAAGTGGAACAAACTACCGAACAGGCAACCACCGCCGTCACCGACGCTGCGCAAGATGCGGCAGGCGCTGTTTCCGACGCTGCCTCCGGGCTGGGCGAGTTTTTCTCGAAAAAACTGGCTTGTGGCGTCGAGTTGAACATTCCGAGCAACGGCATCGAAGCCAACCTCGCCGCCTTCATCGAAGACGCTTCCAAGCCGGTGGACAAAACCACTTGGTTCAATTTCGACCGCCTGACTTTCGAGACCGGCAAAGCCAGCCTCGACATGAGCAAGTCGGAAGAGCAGTTGAAAAACATTGCCGAAATCATGAAGTGCTACCCGAAAGTGAAGCTCAAAGTCGGCGGCTACACCGACAACGTTGGCGACCCGAAAGCCAACATGCAGCTTTCTCAAGCCCGCGCTGAATCCGTGAAAACTGCCCTGACCACCCTCGGCGTGGCAGCCGACCGAATGGCAGCCGAAGGCTACGGCGACCAACACCCCGTCGCCTCCAACGACACCGAAGAAGGCAGGGCGCAAAACAGGCGCATCGCCTGCCGGGTCATGGAAAAATAAGCTGGAAACTACTTTTATCGAGGGACCGGGATGAGCTGAGGGGCTTGTTCCGGTTTTTTTATGGGAAGCTGGAAGCTGAATGAGTTTTGGCGAAAACCTGCCTGTCCGGCAGGTTGTTACCATTCGAATCCATCATTCACAACCTTCGTCCTTTCCGCATGAATCAACTTCAACACGAGACTTCTCCCTACCTTCTTCAGCACGCTCACAACCCGGTGAATTGGCACGCCTGGAAACCGGATGCTCTCGAAAAAGCCCGCCGGGAAGACAAGCCTATTTTAGTTAGCATTGGCTATTCCACCTGCCACTGGTGCCACGTCATGGAGCGAGAAAGTTTTGAAGATGAGGAAGTTGCGGAGTTTATGAACGAGCATTTTGTCTGCATCAAAGTTGACCGGGAGGAGCGACCGGACGTTGACCAGATTTACATGGAGGCTTGCCAGGTTTTGAGCGGCGGCTGCGGCTGGCCCCTCAATTGTTTCCTGACGCCGGAGGGACGACCGTTTTATGTCGGCACCTATTTTCCGCCTATTCCCGCCTACAACCGCCCGTCCTGGCTGCAAGTGTTGATGAGCGTTTCTCATGCTTTTCAAAACAAGCGCAACGAAATAGAGGAGCAGGCAAAACGTATCACCGAGCATATCCAAAACAGCAGCAACAACCTCACCGGCAGCCGGGTGAACGTAATTGGAGCACCTTCGCCGTTCACGCCGCAGCTTTTCGAGCGGATTTATTTCAACCTGAAACGAGGCTTCGATTGGGAAAACGGCGGCTTCGGTGGCGCCCCAAAATTTCCCGGCACGATGGCGCTGCAATACCTGCTCAACTACCATTTTTTTTTCGGTGAAAAAGAGGCGCTGCAACACGCCCTGCGCTCGCTGAACAAGATGGCGATGGGCGGAATTTACGACCATCTCGGCGGAGGATTTGCCCGGTACACGGTGGATGCGAAGTGGCTTGTGCCGCATTTTGAAAAGATGCTGTACGATAATGCCTTGCTGGTTAGCCTACTGGCGGAGGCGCATAAATTTTGTGCCGCCGAACTCCAGTTCGGCGGAGTTCTCATCACCGCCGAACTGGAGTTCGGCGGCACTTTGTATCGGGAAACCATCGAGGAAACACTCGAATGGGTAAGCCGGGAAATGACGAGCAGCGAATGCGGTTTTTACTCGGCACAAGATGCTGATTCAGAAGGCGTTGAAGGCAAATTTTATGTCTGGGAAAAAGCGGAAGTCGAAGCCATTTTGGGCAAGGATGCACCGCTCTTTTGCGAGTTCTATGACGTGTCGGAGCATGGCAATTGGGAGGAAAAAAATATCCTCTGGCGACGCTGGTCGTTTGAAGATTTTGCCGAAAAGAAAGGATTGCTGCTCGGCGAATTCAAGGCGAAAATGGCAGCCGCCCGGCTCAAACTTTTTGAGGTGCGAGACAGGCGAGTGCATCCGGGTCTCGACGACAAAATTTTGCTGGATTGGAATGCACTGATGATTTCTGCCTACGCAAAAGCTTACCAGGCACTCGGCAAGGAGGAATACAAACAGGCGGCGGTGCGGTGCCTGCACTTTTTGCTCAAAAAAATGACGCAGCCCGACGGCATCACCCTTTTTCACACCTACAAAAACGGCAAGGCGCAATACGATGCCTTCCTCGACGACTACGCTTTCCTGGTGGAAGCCATGCTCGACGTACAGGAAATCACCTTCGACCCAAGCTGGCTTTTGCAAGCTGACCGATACATGACTTTCATTTTGGAAAACTTCTTGGACACCGATGAAAAATTGTTCTTCTTTACTTCGTCCAAGCAAAAGGACATCTTGCTGCGCCGCAAAGACCTCTACGATTCCGCCACCCCTTCCGGCAACTCTACGATGGTTCGCAATTTGCAACGCCTGGGCACTCTCCTCGACAAACCCAACTACCGGGAACTCGCAGGTGAAATGCTCCTGACGATGAAAGATGCGGTGGAACGCTACCCGTCCTCGTTCAGCCGTTGGGCAGTTTCGATGATGGACGAGGGGCATGGAATTCCTGAAATTGCTGTGGTCGGCGAACAGGCGATTGAAAAAGCAGGCGAGATAGCCCGGCAGTTTTTGCCACAAAAAGTGATGATGGTGGCAAAGGCTGGCGATGAAAATTTTCCCCTGTTGGCAGGGAAAGATGGTGGCGGCGACACATTAATATATGTATGCCAAAACTACGCTTGCCGCCAACCCGTTAAAACCATCGAGGCATTTCGACAAATCATCCATTCACAACACAACCCATAAAGTCTATGAAAAACATTTTTACCGCACTGTTTTTTGCAGCTTTTCTTCAACCTATCCTGGCGCAACAGCCTGCGCAATACAGTCTTTTCATGCTCAACAAATACGCTTTCAACCCCGCCTACGCAGGCATGGACAACTCCCTTGTCGTGACGGGAGCTTACCGGAAGCAATGGGCAGGATTGGAAGGCAGCCCGGAAACGCAAAATTTGAATGCGCACCTGCCACTCTACGTGGTCGGCGGCGGCGTTGGTTTTGGGGTGGAGAACGAGTCGCTCGGCTCGTGGTCGCAGACTTCGGCTTTGCTCACGTATGCTTATCAACGACCGATGGGTAAAGGATTTTTATCGCTGGGTTTGAGCGCAGGATTAGTGCAACGGGAAATTGACGGCTCGAAAATCACCACCCCGGAAGGCATCTATGATGACCTGGGCAATCTGATAGATTTGAACGACCTGATTCTGACAATGGGCAAGCAAAATGGCGCTGCACCGACAGTTCATGCAGGTTTGTACTACCAAGGCGAGCGGCTGGAAGTGGGAATTTCGGCAGCGAATTTGCTTGAAAAGGAAGTCGAACTGGCGACTTTATCCTTCAAGCCGGAAAAGACCTATTACTTTTTACTGGGTTATCGGCTCGACCTCGGAAAACATTTCCTTGTAAATCCCTCCGTTTTTGTCAAATCTGACGTGCGGCAAACGCAAATAGATATTTCAGTCCTGGTGCATTACAACGAGAATATTTTTGCCGGCGCTTCGTTCAGGGGCTACCGCCCGGAAAGCAGGGATGCAGTTGCCCTGATTGGCGGATTTAAGTTGTCAGAAAAAATTTCTCTGGGTTATGCCTACGACCTGACTCTCTCGCCACTGAAAACTGTCAGCAACGGTACACACGAAATCTTGCTGACTTACAACCTGGGCAAACCAATCGGAAAAGGCAGACCGCCGAAAATTATCTACAATCCACGCTCTCTTTAACGCTACCCAATCTTGTATCAAACAACAACATGAAAGCTTGTTTTTGAAAAGGGAATTTTCCGGTGAAGAACTTTGCCGGTTAAAAAATTGCCGAAATCACACTAAGGGAAAAATCGAAGGCGTTCCTTTGGCGCAAAAAGTTAATTTTGCCCGCCAATCGGCGCAAAGTCACCGTTAACATTTGCATTCATGCGTAAAGACCTACTTTTACGCTTCTTTTTCACAAAGAAGGAAAACTCGGGTGTTAAAATGAAAAGACTACTAAAAATTTCGTTCGCGTTGCTCATCGGAGCGACCTACCTGTCATCTTGCGGTACCAAAGAGAGCGGTCAGCTCACCGGCGTGATTGACCGTCCGAAGTGGAAAGGCATCAATCCTTACGGTATGGTGTACATTCCCTCCGGTACGCTGCACATCGGTCCGAGCGACCAGGATATCACCAACACGTTCATCCAAAGACCGAAATCCATATCTATTCAGGGTTTCTACATGGACGACACTGAGATCACCAACAACGAATACCGTCAGTTTGTGTACTGGGTCAGGGATTCGCTCGCCCACACTTACCTCGAACATACCATCGAGGATGAAGATACAGGTGACGAGCGGATTGACTGGGAATACGAAATTGACTGGACGGACGAGACCTTGGAAGATATGTATTACCAAGGTGACGACCGTTTCGCAGGTAGAAAAGAGTTGGATGTGAGCAAGCTCGAATTCGAGTATGAATGGTTCGATTGGCATGGCGCCGCACACGACAAGGGAAAATCTCCCCGGACTTCCTTCATCAAGCGTAAAAAAATCAACATCTATCCTGACACGCTGGTCTGGATTCGCGACTTTGCATATTCCTACAATGAGCCGATGACCCGGAACTACTTCTGGCATCCAGCCTTTGACGACTATCCAACTGTCGGTGTTGATTGGCACATGGCAAACGCATTCTGCTACTGGAGAACCAAACTTTGGGACACCTACCAAGCAGTACGTGACGATGGTGTAAATTCTGAAGACTTCCGTTTGCCAACTGAACACGAGTGGGAATATGCTGCTCGCGGAGGTCACGACCTCGCTCCCTATCCTTGGGGCGGTTATTATCTGCGCAATGCCAAAGGCTGTCTCTTGGCTAACTTCAAGCCCGGACGTGGCAACTATCCTGAAGATGGCGGCCAATATACCGTGAAAGCTGATGCTTATTTTCCGAACGACTACGGGCTTTACAACATGGCGGGCAACGTCTCTGAATGGACTTCGACAGCTTTCGATGCAAATGCCTACTCGTTCGTTCACGACTTGAATCCTGACGTTCGTTACGACGCTACTGACGACGACCCGGAAGCTTTCAAGCGTAAAGTTATTCGCGGCGGTTCCTGGAAAGACATTGCTTGGTTCCTACAAACTGGCAACCGCAACTGGGAATACCAGGACACTACCAAATCTTATATTGGTTTCCGTTGCGCCCTGACCTTCCTTGGTCGTTCCATCAACGACTTCTAAAAGTGTGATAAAAAAAGCGCAAAATGAAATGGATAGCTGGTATGCCAGCTATCCATTTCTTTTATTTTTGCGCCGCTAAAAATTTTCCCACCTCTCTTTCCCGGAGAAAAAAATTCCAAACCTTCTTTGATGGTCGTGTTACCTTTTCTGAAGACGGCATTAAAGGGCAGGGAAAATTTTTAATTCCCACACTCAAACTTCATTTGCTAAACTTTTTAAATTCTCTTCAAAATGAGTTTCGTTAAAACAAAAGGATTCAAGTATTTCAAGAATCTCATCATCGGTCTCGGCGCTTCGGTCGTGTTGATTGGCGCTCTGGCTAAACTGGAAAGCTGGAGCTCGGCGAGCTTCCTTCTCACCCTCGGCTTGAGCGTTGAAGCATTCATCTTCCTCTTCCTTGGCTTAATTGGCCCCGAACCGGACTACTACTGGCACAAGCTCTATCCTGGACTTGATGACTATCATGCCTCCCTCACGCCGCTCACCGCGGGTCCGCTTGACAAAAAAGACCACGGCACTCCTCTGCATGGCGACGTTATCGAGGCGCAATTGGGCGGCATGCTCACGGAAATGCAGTCCATGTCCAAAAATCTTTCTTCGCTGAAAGCCTTGCAGGAAGTTGATTTCTCAGGCACGAGTGAGCAAATCAAAATCATGAGCAACTTCTACACGAAGTTGAACGAAGCCATGGCTGACCTGACTGACTCCATCGAAGACACCAAGCTTTACAAAGGCGAGATTGCTCAACTCAACAAGAATTTGGGCAATCTGAACAGCGTGTACGGCAACATGATTAATGCCATCTCCAGTTTCCGTCCTCAGTAAGGACAGGCTTGACTTTGGTTCAATCAATCGTTCACTA
>CAZHLB010000242.1:7973-9055 GCA_964533005.1 uncultured Saprospiraceae bacterium | reverse complement strand
CCAGCCCATTTTGACCTCACCCTTGCCCAGGTGGATAAAAAAGCCGCTCAACTCCGCTCCATTCGCCACGTCGCCGACCTCGCTTCCCTGCTCAAAGTCAATGTCGCCCGGCTGAAAAAATTTGCAGACAAACCGCATTATCACCAATTCACCATCCCCAAACCCGGCGGTCAAAAACGTATCATCCACAATCCGCACCCGGAACTGAAAGCCATTCAACACACGCTGAATCAATACTTCCAATGCCTTTATCACCAACTGAGAACCCCGGCAGCCTACGGCTTTATCCCCAAGCCCACCGACGACACTGACCTGCGAAATATCTACACCAATGCCCTGCAACATTTAGGCGCAGCGTGGGTGCTCAACCTCGACCTGAAAGACTATTTCCACACCGTCAACAGCCGCCATTTGCGCTGGATTTTAAGGGATTTGCTCGAATACCCCGAACCCCTAACCGAGCAACTTTCCGCCCTCATTTCCTGCAAAGGCGTCCTGCCGATGGGCGCTCCCACAAGCCCCGTCCTGAGCAACCTCGCCGCCATTCAATTAGACCATGAATTGATGCAATTCGCCGCTCGCCAAAACGCTGCCTACACCCGCTACGTGGACGACCTCACTTTCAGTTTCGACGAAGAGCCGAAGCCCGAATTGCAGCAACAAATCCGCCTAACCGCGCAGCGCCATGGCTTTCGCCTGAACGAGAAAAAAATCCGCCTCCAGCCTCGCCAGGAGGAGCCCGAAGTCACCGGCTTGATTTTGAAATATCCCAACCCCGACGTGAGCAAAGCATTCATAGAAAGGTTGAAAAAAGACATCAAACTCCTGCACAAGCTGACTGCTCCCGCCCTGATGGAGCGGGGTATATTTCACCCGCAAGTGTTCGAGAAACTGCGGCAGAGCATAGATGGGCAGTTGGCATTCCTGAAATTTATCCGGGGGAAAAAAGACGATGAATATTTGAAGCTGGTGGAATTGGCGGGGGCATGATTTCGGTAAAAAAACACCGGCTCATGTCGGCTTTGCGTGAAACCGTACCGCCAAACTCCAGTTTGGCGGTGGAAGACACGCCGCCAAACTGG
>CAZHLB010000242.1:0-7963 GCA_964533005.1 uncultured Saprospiraceae bacterium | reverse complement strand
TTATACTTCAATGTAAAATATTTTGGCATTCCATTTAAAATATCCTGCAATTTTACCCTCCGGGCCCAACCCCCCCCCCACACTGGTTTTTGCGGGGCCGTTTAACCCCCAAACCCCGACATGAGCCAAAACACCTTTACATTTTGATAAATAGTGCCATTTTCCGCCGTTCTCCCTGAAAATATCGCCGTTCCAAAATTCTGCAAAATTTTCTGGCGGTTCTTCCCGATTGGTGATTACCTTTTCCGCCGGAAAACAAGCAGCTTAGAAAAAACAAATCCTGGCTCAAACATCTCCCAATGAAAAGGCTAAGACTCTTATCCGTCTCATTCGATACCCACCTCAATCCCTGGGACTTGAAACGTTTCCGGGGCGCCGTAGCTCACAAAGTCGGCTTGGAGCACGAGTGGTTCCACAACCACAACAACGCCGACGGGGGTTTTCATCAACGTTACCCGCTTATCCAATACAAGATTGACACGCACAAGGGGCAAATGCGCCCCATGCTCCTCTGCCTCGACGACTGCATCGAAGAAGCGCATCATTTTTTCAGCCAAAGCGACTGGACGCTGCGCATCGGCAGCCAGGTGCACGACATGCGCATCGCCCGCCTGCACGTTGACCAAATCAACCTGAATGTTTGGGAAAGTTTCCTGCCGTATCGCCTGCACAAATGGCGGGCGCTCAACTCCGATAATTTCCGCCTCTGGCAACAAATGGAAGGCATCGCCGAGAAGTATGCTTTTTTGGAAAACCTGTTAGCTGCGCATATTCTTTCCTTCGCCCGTGGCGTGGGCTGGACGCTGGACAAGCGGTTCGAGGTGAAAATTACGAAGCTGGTGAACGAGGAGTGGGTGAGTTTTAAGGAGATTAAAGTGCTGGCTTTTACGGTGGAGTTTAAGGCGAATTTGTCGCTGCCGGATTATATTGGATTGGGGCAGGGAGCGGGGGAGGGGTTTGGGGTGGTGCGGCGGCAGCGGGTGGAAAATTCAAGACAAACCCATAAATCCTATGAAGATGATTAGGAAAATATGGATTCTCGGATGCTTTCTTTTGCCTTACCTTGCCATAGGTCAAACATGGCAGGACTCTGTAGAAGTATTCAGAAAAGAATGGCAGGATTACAAGACGCTGCAATCTGAAAAATTGGAAATACAAAAGGACAAGTTGACCAACCAATTAACAGCCTTTGAAAACCGCTTCTCAGGATTTGAAAACAAACATTATTGGTGGCTGACAGTCCTCAGTTTTTTCGGTTTAGGAGCGATAACCGGATTGATTGGTGGATACATTGGAGCAAAAAAACTGGTAGAAAACCGGTTGATGAAATTATTCGAGGAAGAAAATGGCAAAATGGTGCAGCACTTTCACAACATCGGTCTGGAAAGTCGCTTGAAAGCCACAACAAAAATTGCATCACTGACGCCCAAGGATGAAGATACTTCTATCAATGTATCATTGGTCGTCAGTTGGGGATTCAAACGAGTGATGCCGGTAGAAATTGAAAATCAATTCTTGCCATTGAAAGAAGAACCCGACTGCATTTTCATCAATAATAAAAGCGGCAAATTTCCGCTGGGACTGATTGATGAATATATGCAGCATTATCCATCCTCCGCTATTTTCTATTATGGAAGTGTGCGGTTGGCGGAGGGTTTAGTGGACAAAGTCGGTTCTGCAAATTTCAAGACGCAGGTACCGGGGAATTTGTTGAATGCGTTGAAATTCAAAGAAAAGTAAAGTACAAGTTAGGAGGTAACTTGAAGTTACCTCCTAACTTACCACAAAGCATAAAAGACCCGCATGAGCGAGCATAAAACCACTTTATACAAAGCTGCCCTGCTGCACGACATCGGGAAGTTTTGGCAACGCACCTATAATCCTGAAACCAAAAAGGAGGAAGGTGGAAGGTGGGATTCCCATCCCGCCTTATCCAAAAAGGCAGCCCAAAGCTGGTTAGCCAACGAAGACCTGTCTTTCATTGTAGCCAATCATCACGAAGCGGATTTAAAAAACGCAGAGGGCACATCTATTCAAAAAGCGCTCGCATCTTTGGTTTGTGAAGGCGATACGCTGGCAAGCGGCGCCGAAAGAGAAAAAAGCGACACACCTTATCGCAAATTTTTTCAAGCCATCCTTTCAAAGGTAAACTTCGACAAGACCGAGGATAAAGAACCAGCGCATGTCTGGAAACAACGACTGGCAAATTTGACCGCCGACAAATACGAGTTTCCGCACAAAGACAAAAATCCCGGCGACCCCATGACGGAACAATATCGGGATAGTTGGGCTGAATTACAAAAAGAAGCCGGGCATATTCCTAACATCCATCCCGACAGCTTGCTTTATCTATGTAAGAAATACTTGTGGTGCATTCCTTCCGCTTTTTATTTCAATGTACCTGACATTTCGCTTTACGAACATTCCCGGTTGACGGCGGCATTGGCGCTATGTCTGCACGACTACGTTGTCGAAAAGAATAACGGAGCTATCCCGGCTGACCTTGATTTGACTGCCGTTAAAAAATTAAGGCAGGAAAAGACTTATTTGCTGCTCTGCGGTGATGTGACCGGGATTCAGAAATACATCTACAACATTGCCCATTCCGGTGCGATGAAAGCATTAAAAGGGCGGTCTTTTTGGCTTCAGCAAATTGTAGATACGATAGCTTTTACTTTGCTGGAACGGTGCGGATTGTATCATGCCAACTTGCTGTTTTCTACCGGTGGAAAATTCTGCGTATTGCTACCGAACACAACAAAAGTAAAAGTTGAATTGGAAGATATGATTCCTGCATTGGAAACAGAAATGGCGCTGGAATATGATGGCAACATCAATTTGGTGTTTGGACAGCTTCCTATCAGCGGATATGATGTTTTGACTACTATCAATGAAAAATGGGCTGAATTATTTAAAATAACCGATGCAGAAAAAACAAGAAAATATGCGTCCAGCCTGAAAGAACCGGACTTTTTTGAACCGGGCAATCTTTACGGAGAACTGGAATTGTGTCAGGCAACGAAGAGGGAGTTATTTCCCAAATCAGAAATTCCAAAAGGCGCCCGAAGCCGGGCGGATGCGGATATTGGATTTCAGCACTATTTGAAAATCAGTACACCCTATGGAAATGCATTTGAAGAACTAACCGAAGAAGATGAAAAAACAGGACGGTTCATTTCCGAAGAGCAACACAATGCAATAAAAGTCGGGCATGACATCCGCAACGATAAAAGGGCTGTCATTAAATCAAAAAACCCTTGTTACTCAGTGCTTGGCTGGGAAAACGTAGATTTTCTAACCATCAAGGAAGCGCAAAAACAAAAGCCAGACACTGAAAGGATTTTCTACCTCAACGACGATAATCATCTTGCCCAATATCAATCACCCAACATTGTCCAGGGCTGGCGATTTTACGGCGGAGACTGGAAGTTCGACGGCGAATTTGAAGACATCCTGAAAAAAACATTTGGGATTCCCCGCTTGGGCATCCTTCGCATGGATGTGGACAACTTGGGACGAGTCTTTCACAAAGGATTGAAGCGCCCTGCTTTTTCCCGCATCGTTCAGTTGAGCACGATGGTGGATTTCTTCTTTAGCTGCTATCTCAATAAACTGAAAAATCTATGGTGGTCAGTAGATAATGGCATTACTGAAGTACAGCCCCTTCATGAAGAAAGCACCGTTCAATTGGAAGATATGTTGACCATAATTTACGCCGGTGGGGATGATTTATTCATTGTTGGTGCATGGAATGTATTGCCCGACGTTGCAATCTGGATTCAAGAGCAATTCACTGCCTTTACCTGCGAAAATCCAAACCTGACCATTTCCGCAGGCATTGCTTTATTTGAAAACAAGTTCCCGTTGTATAAAGCTGCAAAAGAAGCAGGAGAAGCGCTCGACAAGGCAAAAGACCAAACTGGTAAAAACAGCATTTGCTTTTTAGGTGTGCCCATGAATTGGGAGGACTTTAAAAAGATTCGGCAATGGGCTAAAAATTGGCATCGCTGGGTAAAGGATGGGTATGCCAGTAAAGGATTTCTCGGACGTCTCGGTGGCGTATATCTTGAATACGACGAGCATAATCGTGCCATTAAGCGACTAAAAAAAGAATTCGGAGAAAAATGGTATGAATTGAAAGTGAGCGTTCCTCGTGACCCCCTTTGGGGACGCTGGCGCTGGCAAGGTTGTTACCATTTGAACCGTCACGCACAAAGTATTGCCAGCAAACATGCAGGAATAGGAAAAGAGGTGCAGGATTTTGCCGCTAATTTCTTTGTTAATCGTTTCGGCACACATCAAAACGCAATAGAAATTCTGCCGGTCGCCGTAGGCTGGGCAGACCTTTTACTTAGAACTAAATTCGATAAAGATGACCAAACTAATAATTGATGATGAAGCAAAAAGCACCATCGCCGGTGAAACCGAAATCGGCAAATGGATTGCTCAAGGCTTGACTGACAAGTCAATACTGTACGCCGAGAAATTCGGCAAGGAACTGACTGCGCCCGTAGTTAAAGGTTGGGATGGCAAGTTCGCTCCCAACAAGAGCGATGCCCTTACTACTTCCCAAATTCGAAATGTATATGGCGAGGTAGTAAAAATGCGCATGAAAAATACTTATCCGGAAATCAGGAACGCATTGCTGTTGCTGAAACCTCGCTTGGCATATTCCGCAGAGCGGAAAGGCACGGAAGGCTCAAAAGATTTCCGAAAAGTATTTGATAAGGGAATAGATGCCATATTGGCAGGAAGTGACGATACTATTCGCTTTGAACGCTTTCAAAACTTCGCCAATTTCTTCGAAGCGGTATTGGCTTACCATCGGGCATTTGGCGGCAAATAATGTACGGTGGAACCCCTGTTCCGCTGCCGGATGAAAGTCCGGGAATCATTTCACAATCAAAACCTTTAAATATGAGTACCATCATCAACGGTAGATTAAGTAAGAAAATTCTTATCGAAGGCACCATCACCGCCCGAACCGGTCTTCACATCGGTGGAACCAACCTTGGAATGTCCATCGGCGGCGCAGATGCCACCGTCGTGCGAAATCCGCTTGACAACAAGCCTTATATTCCAGGTTCTTCCCTGAAAGGAAAAATGCGTTCCATGTTGGAAAAGCTGGAGGGCAAATTCGGCGACGGGCAAGATGCCAATATCAAAGCAAGCCCATACACCAAAGTAGATGACGACCCCGTGTCTATTTCCAAAATTTTCGGCACCATGCCCGAAAAGATGAAGGAAAAAGGCGCACAACCACCCAGCCGCCTCATCGTGCGGGATTGCATGATGACCAAAGAGACGGTAGATAAATTGGAAAAAGCCAAAAACACGGATATGCCATATACGGAAGTAAAAACGGAGGTCGTCATTGACCGAATTACTTCCGCTGCCACGCCTCGCCAAATGGAGCGGGTTCCTGCAGGGGCAAAATTCAAAATGAGCATCGTGCTGAATTTGTATGACGGAGATAATGGCGACGGTATGCTTGCCAAAGTATTCAGAGGCTTGGTATTAGTTCAAAACGATTATCTCGGCGGCAAAGGCACCCGTGGCAGCGGACAAGTTGACTTCCGGGTGACGGGATTAAAAATGAAAGAAAGAACGCATTACGAGAACGATGAAGACTGGGCAAAATATGACGGTGAAACGCAAATTCCCACAGAGATTAACGGCATCAAAGCAAGCGAATGAAACAAATCACATTATACCGGCTCGCTTTTCCGCATGGCTTTCACTTAGATGCAGGAAGCTATGGTTATGAAACATCCGAAGTGATGATTCATTCCGATACGCTTTTCGGAGCCTTGTGCTGTTGTGCCAATATGTTGGGTGGAAATGGTTGGGTAGAAAAACTGAAAGAAGGATTAATTCTCTCTTCTGCCTTTCCCTTCCTGGGTAAGCGCCTGTTTTTTCCAAAACCTTTGCATCTCTCTATCATTGATTTTCCTGACCATTATGAGCGGGAAAAAGCATGGAAAAAGGTCAGGTATTTGGAAGAAAAACTGCTTCGCCGGGCATTGAAAGGAAATTTGAATATTCCTAACGAATTTCTGCCCGAAAAAGTAAAAAATCGTTGCTGGTTCGACGGCTCACCGGAAGAGGTTCTTAAAACCGTCGAGCATCCCCGTGTTTCCATTGACCGCATTACCCAAGCAACGACTATTTTTCATTTTCAGGAAGTGCATTTTGAGCCGGAAGGCGGCTTGTTTTTCCTTGCCGATTGCCAAAGTGACAAATCGGTTGAAGGTATCTTCAAAGCCTCTTTGCAACTACTTGGCGATGAAGGCATCGGCTCAGACGGCACTGTTGGGAAAGGCTGGTTCATTCCATCCAAAGGCGAACCCTTCGAATCACTCCCGACGCTTTCTGATAACAGGCATTACTTGCTCTCACTGTATCATCCAACTTCGACCGAAGTTCCATTGATAGATGCAAGGGCTTCCAATTATGATTTATTGGTTCGCCGGGGCTGGTCATCTTTCTTGGGAAACATGGATTATCGAAGAAAATCAGTGAAAATGTTTGTGGAGGGGTCAGTATTGGCAATTCCGCAAATTCCGCAAGGTCACAATCCATCCGTTGCACCAGACATGCCGGAAGTAGTTCGCTACGGCAAGGCATTGACGGTGAAATCCAATTGACAATGAAAACCGCCCGCATTCATATACTTACTCCTGTCCACGTCGGCAGTGGCGTTGACTTCAAAGGCAACTTTGAATATCTATTTTTTGAACAGGAGAAAATAGCTGTTGTGCTCGACCAGGAAAAGGTATTAGATATATTGGACGAGGATGAAAGCATGGTTAGTTCCTGGGTTAATGTGATTGACAACAAAGGCAGCCTGTTAAAATTATTACAGCAGCGCAAATCGAATTTACAACCCAGCGACGTGGCGCTTCGTGAATTACCGGTTCGGCACGCCGGGCTTTCCGCAAAAACTTCTTTGCGGGAGCAATTGCACGATGGCATGGGGATTCCACTCATGCCTGGCTCCTCCATAAAAGGCGCAGTTCGAACAGCCCTATTTGCTCAGTTCATCAGCAAGAATGACAATTTAGTTAAGCGAAGTGAAAATCTTAAAAATCGCAGAGGCTATTATGGTGACCAACAATTGATAAAAAAGTGCTTCGGCGACGACCCTAATCATGACATCTTGCGCTTGCTGCAAATTGGAGATGCCAATTTTGAAAGAACAGAAGTTTTCTCCTCAGATATTGTAAACCTATTCCACGATGGATGGGGCAAAGGTTCGAGTAGCAGGGATAAAGATGCCTTGCAATTCATTGAAGCAATTCCTGCTGGGTTAGAGTGTAACACGCCCGTTTCATTTCATTTGGATGAGCAACTTTTCAAGATTGCCTCTGACCGACGCTATTTCCTCAGCGACATTTCCCAATTGCAGTTGCACCGCTTGATTCCGATGCTTAATGAACACACCAAAGGTTTGGTGAAAAAAGAAATCGCCTATTGGCAGGAAGAAGGCAACCCTCCCGTCTTGGAAAATTACTTAGAGGAATTAGATAAACTTCTAAATATAATGGAAGCCTGTAGCGAAAATGAATGTGTCATCCGCCTCGGCTGGGGCACCGGGTTCCGCAATATGACCGGCGCCTGGCATTCTGCCTTGACGGACGAGGATTATTATAGTTTGGTAAAATCCATGCGGAAACGGCACCCGGAGGATATGGTTTTTCCTAAAAGCACTCGTTTGCTGCGGGGTGGTGTGCCTTTGGGGTTTGTGAAATTGACGGTTTGAGTGATTTAAAAAGGGAAGTTGTTCTTTGATGAGGCGGGCTTTTTTTCTTTTTCTCCGGCTAAGGCAGGATTGCGACCCTTTTTCGTCCTCAGTGATGAGGTCGTTCCAGGTGGTCTTCTGAACCTCTCTCCGGCTAAGGCAGGATTGCGACCCATCAACGGTCTCGTACTGTTTGAAGTAACCTCCTACAACTGAACCTCT
>CAZHLB010000241.1:0-9056 GCA_964533005.1 uncultured Saprospiraceae bacterium | reverse complement strand
CAGGCGGCACACGGGACAGGACGGTTCCTCTACGAGGATGACAAAAGCGACTTGCGGACGGCACACGGGACAGGAGGGTTCCGCCTGCGGCGGATGACAAAAGCGACAAAGAGCGACAAAGGCAGGGGGACAGTTTTCGAAGTGTCACCTTTTGTCAAAATTTTTACCGGGAACAATGACTGAAACTTTATCTCCTACCCGTTGGTCAGACGCACAACTTGAACAAATGCGCCACCGCACCGACCCCGTCGCCGACCGGGCTGCCGAGGCGCTTTTTCAAAGCCACAACATCCGGGGCGTCACCAAATTCCTCGATTTTTTGGCTCGAAACGACTCCTCGGTGGAGGTGCCGCTCGATGGTTTTTCCTTGCCGCAAGGGTTGAAAGACTACTTCAACGACCTGTCTCATTTTCAATTCACGGAAAAGGAAAAGGAGCTTTTTGACCGGGTGTCGGACACCTTCGAGTTGTTCGGGCCCCTCATTGCGGCGAACCTCGCTGTGCGTTCGCTGCTCAAGCAATACGCCGCCACGAAAGCAACCAACGTGCTGAGAATCACCACGTTGCTCACCGATTTCACCGACCGGCGGGTCACGGAAACCTTCCAGTTTGTGCTCGACGTGATGCAAAAAGGCTGGTACTTGCCGACCGGTCGGGGCATCCGTTCCATTCAAAAACTGCGGCTGATTCATGCTTTGATTCGCCATCGAATCAAGCACGGCATGACGAGCGAGACGCAAGGCAAGTGGGACATGGCTTGGGGCGAGCCAATCAACCAGGAAGACATGATTTTCGCCAACCAAACTTTCAGTTGTGAAGTGCTGGAAGGCTTGCAACAGGTGGGTATCGAGCTATCCGAGGAGCAGCGGGAGGACTATTTCAGCGCCTGGGTGCTCATCGGAAAGGCGCTTGGCGTTGACCCTTCGCTCGAAGCCTCCAATTTTGCCGAAGGCGCAGCTTTGCAGCAGCAGATTTATGACCGGCAGTTCACGCTGCCCAATCACAATGCGCCGCCGCTGGCGAAAGCCCTCGTGAAATGGCTGGACAACGTGATTCCATTCGACGTGTCGGAAAAATCCATCCTCACCATCGTCAAGTATTTCAACAGCCCGAAGGAGTACCACATTCTCGAAGACAACCTGCAATTGGGCAGTCTGATGGGTTTGAACGACAACTTGCCGCAGCACCTGCACCACGAAATCGGCATGGTGCATCGGGACGAATTCAACCACGTGCAAGGCGCAGCCCCGCTCACCGATGCGGATTTTGCCGCCGGGAATTACCCGTTTCACGTCGGCTTGAAAATCATCGAATTGTTCGCCAACAAGCTCCTGCGAGGAGCCTTTGCCCACAAGCGGGGCAGCAAAAGCACAAGTTTTCAAATTGACGACGCCTTGGCGGAAAAGTGGGGACTGCCTGGAAATGAAGGCATTCCAAAGCCTGATATGCCTCCATTCGAGCCTAAAAAACGGCATCCGCTGATTCAGTTTTTTTACGATTTGGGGGTTTGGGTGATGGGGTTGGTGGTGAAGGTGAGGGAGTGGTTTCAGGGAAAGAAATGAAATCAGATTTCCGAATTACATTGAATTCTAAAATCTGAACTTTCATGTAGCTTGCAGAACAAAATTCAAAAAGTAATTCAAACATGGGCTTCCAGGTAGCTGAAAAATATCCGCTGAAAATACACGCCTTGGATGGCGAAATCGAAATAGCAAGACCGCTGTCGCTCGAAGAGTTTGCCAATTTGGCAACGGAATATCCCGACTATCGCATGGAGCGGGAGAGCGATGGAAAAGTAACTATCATGTCACCTGTAAAACGAAAAACTGGAAAAAGGGAAGCCTCCGTATTTCTCCATCTAGGTAATTACTGGGAGAGAAAACTCAAGATGAAGGGAGAAATTTATGGGCCCAGCATTGGCATCAAATTGCCCACTACGGCTGTCAAGAGTCCTGATGCTTGTTGGGTTTCTGACGAGCGCCTGGCTGCTTTGCCGGAAATCGAGGAGGACGAAGGTTGGCTTTGCGCCGTCCCGGATTTTGTGGTCGAAGTTCGTTCAGGTTCTGACAGTCTGGATAAATTGAAAAAAAAGATGAAAGATACTTGGCAAGCCAACGGCGTCCGCCTCGGCTGGCTGATTGACCCGGCAAAAGAACAAACCTGGATTTACCGCACCGGCGAAGCGGAACCTGAACTGGTCAAAGGTTTCACCAAGAAAAAACTTTCCGGCGAAGACGTACTTTCCGGCTTTGAGTTGCCGCTGGAAAAGTTGCGGCTGAAAAAAAGTTGATTCACGGTTTTTGTTGATTTGTCCAAGCCACCTGCTCCTTGAAATACAACCCGGCAGATAAACCATGCTTAATTCATTCGCCCTTCCAGCATGAATATTTCAACTGACATCCTCCTGCACGAAACCGCCAATTCCTACCTCTACGTGCAAGACGAGCCGGGCTTCCCAGCGCCGGTCGTCGTCAAGATTTTGAAGGCGGAATTTCCTTCGCCGCAACGCATCATCCAGTTCAACAACGAGTTCGAGTTTACCAAAAACCTTTCGCTGCCGGGCATTCGCAAAGCTTTTGGCAGCCAGAAACGGGACGGCAAGCACACGCTTTTGCTTGAATATGTGGTTGGTGAAACTTTGCGGGATGCCTTTTTGCGCCGCCGCCAACCGCTCGCACCCCCGACCCCGCCAAAGGGCGGGGAGATGCAACAACCGCACGACGTGTTTCTAAAAACGGCAATCGCCATCGCCGAGGCGCTGCGCCAGGTGCATGAGCAAGGCATCATTCACAAAGACATCAATCCGAACAACATTCTCGTGGACTTGCCGACCGGCAAAGTGACCATCATTGACTTTGGCATTTCCACTAAAATTGACCTGAAAACCCAGCACCTCGGCAACCCAGACAAGCTCGAAGGAACGCTCGCCTACCTCTCGCCGGAACAGTCGGGGAGGATGAACCGCATCACCGACTACCGCACTGATTTTTATTCGCTCGGTGCCTCTTTCTACGAATTGCTAACCGGCAAACTGCCTTTCGACACGCAGGACAGCCTTGAACTGGTGCATTGCCACATCGCTAAGACGCCGCCGCCAGTGCATCAAATCAACCCAAGTGTGCCGCCCGTTTTGTCAGACATCGTGGCAAAATTGATGGCAAAAAATGCGGAAGACCGCTATCAAAGCGCCTTTGGATTGAAGGCTGATTTGGAGCGTTGCCTGGTTGCTTGGCAATCTCCCCTTCAGGGGTCGGGGGTGAGGTCGGGGGTGGCGGTCGAGCGATTCGAGTTGGGCAAAGACGATTTTTCTGGCAAGTTTCAAATCCCGCAAAAACTCTACGGCAGGGAATCGGAGACGGCGGCGCTGCTCGCAGCCTTCGACCGCACGGTGCGGGGCGGGCTGGAAATGATGCTCGTCAGCGGCTATTCGGGCGTGGGAAAATCGGCGCTCGTGCATGAAATTCACAAGCCCATCACGGAGCGGCGGGGCTGTTTTATCTCTGGAAAATATGACCAGTACCAGCGGAACGTGCCTTATTTTGCTTTGCGCCAAGCCTTTTCCGAGTTTTACAATTTGCTCCTGACGGAAAATCTGGACACGCTGGAGCGCCTGAAATCTCGCATCTTCGAAGCGGTTGGGACGAATGCCGCCGTGCTTTTTGACTTGATGCCAAACCTCGAATTGCTGCTCGGCGAGCAACCGCCAATTGAAAAATTGGAGGCGCAGGAGGCAGCCACCCGTTTCCAAATGGTTTTTCAAAAATTCCTGCGAGTGATTTCTACGGAGGAACATCCGCTGGTGATTTTCATTGACGACCTGCAATGGGCAGACAATGCCTCGCTCAACCTGCTGAAATCCTTGCTGACGGACGACCAAAACTGTTATCTGCTGCTCGTCGGAGCTTACCGGGACAACGAGACCGACCCCACGCACCCGCTCATGGTGATGCTCGACGAAGCGCAACGGGAGGAGGCGGTTTTGAATAATATTCGCCTGAAACCGCTGTCCATCGAGCACGTGAAACAGTTGGTTTCGGATGCGCTGCACTGGCGCAACGTACCGCCGAACTGGGGTTCGGCGGTGAATGGTGACGCCACCGAACACCAGTTTGGCGGCACGTTGCTGGCAAAAATCGTGTACGACAAGACCGGCGGCAATGCCTTTTTCACGGTTGAATTTTTGAAAGCCCTGGACGAAAAGCGGCTCGTCTTTTTTGACTTTGAAAAACAAGTCTGGCAAGCCAACCTCGACGGCATCCGCAAACTCGACGCCTCCGACAACGTGGTGGATTTGATGGCAGGAAAAATCAAAAACCTGCCTCCGGAAACGCAATCCATACTTCGCCTCGCCGCCTGCATCGGCAACCGTTTCGACCTGAAAATGCTGGCAGTGATTTTTGAAAAAAACCTGCACGAGACGCTGGCGGCGCTTTGGAAAGCGGTGGAGGAAGGCTTGGTCGTGCCGATGGATGAGCGGTATAAAATGCTGGCGGTGATGGAATTAGAGGGCGAGATTCACGAGGAGATTGGTTTTCGATTCCTTCACGACCGGGTGCAACAAGCGGCATATTCGCTCATCGGCGAGGGGCAGCGGAAGGCGACGCATTTGAAAATCGGGCGGCTTTTACTTGGCGAAGCCACCTTTCCGAAAGTTTCAAACTTTCGGAAAGGTCAAGCCTTCGACAACGAACACCTTTTCGACATCGTCAACCACCTGAACCTCGGCAGAGCATTGATTTCTGACCCGGCGGAAAAAACTCACCTCGCCCGCCTCAACCTGCTCGCCGGTCAAAAAGCAAAAGACGCCTCCGCCTTCCGCTCCTCGCTCGAATACCTCGAAACCGGGCTGATGCTGCTGCGAAAAAACACCTGGGACGAAAACTACGACCTCACCCTCGCCCTGTACAAAACCGCCGCCGAGGTCGAATACCTCAACGGCAAGCTCGAAACCAGCGAAGAACTCATCCTCGCCTGCCTCGACCACGCCCGGACGCCTTCCGAAAAAGCAGACATTTATTACGTGTTGATGTTGCGCCAAAGCCTGTCTTCGCAGTATGAAGAAGCGATTCAGACGGCACGAAAAGGCTTGTCGTTGCTGGGTTTTGACTTGCCTTCGGAAAATTTGGAGCAGCACGTTGGCGAGCAAATGGGCTGGCTAGCGGCATGGTTTCAGGAGCATGGCATCGAAAGCATTTTCGACCATTCCGACCTGACTGACCCCGCCCAACTGTCAACCCTGAAAATCCTCGACAACGTCTCCATGCCTGCCTACGTCGGAGGGCAGGTGCAGCTTTGGATTTTGCACGTTTTGCTGAAAGTCCGCCTGAGCATCGAGCATGGAAATGCGCCGGAAACGGGCTACGCTTTTTCGGAACTGGGGCTGATTTTTTGCATCCTCGGCAACTTCCAACTTGCCTTCCCGTGCGCAGATTTGAGCCGCCGCCTCGTTGAAAAATTCGAGAAACAAAGCCTGCGGCACAAGAGCCGTGCCTTCCATCTCATCGCCAACTACATCAGCCCCTGGCGGATGCACTACCCTGAAACTGAGCCGATTAACAACGAAAGCTACCGCACGAGCCTCGACAGCGGGGAGCTGATTTTCACTGGGTACACGCTTTTTCATCCGTTTTACAACCATTTCTACGCAGGCTCGCAACCGCTGCAAGAACTGCTACGGCGCATCCCGCCGAGCTTGAATTTTTCCAAAAAAATCAAGCATGACCTGGCGGTGAACAGCATCCGGGCAATGCGGATGTTCGTGTTGAATTTGATGGATGAGTCGGGCGACGAGACGACTTTTATTTCGCCTGCGGCGACAGGGGAAGATTGGACGGAAGCGAGATTTTTGGCGCAATGCACCGCCGACCGGGACTACTATTCCATCTGCATTTACCACGTTTTCAAGGCGAAAATTCTCTACCTGTACGACCGTTGCGAGGAAGCACTGCAAGCCCTCGAAGCGGCAAAACCGATGATTGCCGTGCTATCCGGTCATGCTGCTTCGCTGGCGACCTATCATTTCACGCAGTCGCTGGTTTTGCTGGCGCAACATTCAAAGGGCACTCCCGAACAGCAAGCTGCTTCGTTGGAACAAGTAGCTGTAAGTCAGGCACTTTTCAAGACTTGGGCAGAGAATTGCCCCGCCAATTTCGAGCACAAATACCTGCTCATCGAAGCGGAACGGGCGAGGGTGGAAGGCAGAGAATTCGAAGCGGTTTGGTTTTACAACGAGTCGGTGAAGTCGGCGCAACAGTTCGGTTTCGTACAGGAGGAGGCGCTGGCGAATGAGCTTGCCGCCCGTTTTTTGCTCTCGAAAAACGTCCCTCACTATGCCCAGCCGCACTTTCTCGATGCCCGCCTCGGCTATATTCGTTGGGGTGCGGTGCGGAAGGTGAGGTTGCTGGAACAGCGGTTCCCGGTCTTTTTTGCGCAGAAAACAAAAGGCTCCTCGAAGTCTGTCCTCGAAACAAGTTCGAGCTTCATTTCTACCCATGATTCCAGCTTCGAGACGAGCACCGGGGAGCTTGATTTTCGCAGCATTATCAAAGCTTCCCAGGCATTTTCCGGGGAAATCGTTTTGGAAAAACTGTTTGCCAAATTGATAAAAATCGTGCTTGAAAATGCAGGCGCTCAGAAGGCAGTTTTGGCGCTGAACAACAACGGCAAGTGGGAATTTCCGCTCGGCTACCGGGAAGGTGAAAATGAAGCGTTGCTTGGTTTTTCCAGCGAAAACGGCGAGCAAATTCCCACTTCGATTTTTCATTTTTTGCAAAACACCCGGCAGCCGCTCGTGCTCGACTATGCGCTGAAAGACAGCCGTTTCGCAACCGACCCGTACATCGTTCGCAACCAGCCGAAGTCGGTTTTGGGCATGCCGCTCATTCACCAAGGCGAACTCGTTGCCATTTTATACCTCGAAAACAACCTCACCGCAGCCGCCTTCACTTCCGACCGGGTGCAGACGTTGCAGGTGCTTTCTTCGCCGATGGCAATTTCCATCAAAAATGCCCAACTCTATCACCACGTGAGCGAGATGAACAAAGCCTACGCCCGCTTCATCCCTCGTGAATTTTTGCGCACACTCGGTCGGGAAAGCATCCTCGACGTGCGCCTCGGCGACCAGTCGGCACAACAAATGACGGTGCTGTTTTCGGACATCCGGGACTACACGACCCTGTCGGAAAGCATGACGCCGGAGCAAAATTTCAACTTCATCAACGGCTACCTTCGGCGCATTTCTGCGAGCATTCAGGCGAATGGCGGCTTCATCAATCAATTCCTCGGCGACGGCATCATGGCGATTTTTGCCGATGCGCAAGGGGCGGTTCAGGCTGCCATCGGGATGCAGCAAAGCCTCCATAATTATAATGTGCAGCGGCTGTCAGTTGGCAGGAATCCAATCAAAATGGGCGTCGGCATTCACACGGGCGACCTCATGTTAGGCATCATCGGCGACCAGGACAGGCACAACGTCGGCGTGATTTCGGATGTGGTGAACTCGGCGAGCCGCATCGAAGGCTTGACCAAAACCTTTGGCGTCAATATTCTCGCCAGCGAAAGTGTGCTGTCGGAAATTCGCCAACGGCAAGATTTCAACTACCGCTACCTCGGCAGGGTGCAGGTGAAAGGCAAACATGGCATCTTGCCTGTCTATGAATTTTTCGATGGCGACGAGGAAGCGACTGCCCGCATGAAGCAGGAATCGGCGGCAATGTTCCGGCAAGCGATGGAGGAATATTTCAACCGTCAATTTGCGGAGGCGGCGCTTTACCTGAAAAAAGTCCTCACTTTAAATCCCGGCGACCGGGTGGCGGAGCATTATTTGAAACGGGCAGCGAGGTACTTGCTGGAAGGGGTGGGAGAAGATTGGACGGGGGTGGAGAAGATGGAAGAGAAGTGAGTCAGTCGCTATTGTAAATTTTTATCTGCCTGATTTTCAAGACTATGCGCCAACCGTTGGAAAAAATTTTCATACAATGCTTGCTCGGATAATGTCTCGCTCTATCTTTGCCCTGCGTTCATTAAAAATGGCAACCCGGTAAATTTTCCAAATACTTGGTTGTCAAAAGATTCCAAAAGCAAATTCCATGAACAAACGATACGCAAACTGCTCTGTCTTACACGCATTTCCAACTCTCCGACCAGATTCCTTTTCCGAATTGTTTTTGCGGCATCCGAAAGATTCAAAAGGCTAACCTTTTGCGGTTTTGCCATGCAACCGGTTTTCCCAACGGGGGAATTTGAATTGAAAAAAGAACGGTTGCGCCGCCCTCTCTGAAATTTAACCCTCGCACCAACTCCCTCCTTCTTGCGCAATTGACGAGCAAAAAAGGCGCTTGGCGAATTGAAATACAAGACTTTATTTTCGCCTTGCAGGCCATCAAAATCGCTTCGCCTGACTCCTACTGTTTCACCGGCAGCCCAAGTTCTCACCTTCTTCCCTGGTTTTTTTTCGTGGCTCCCGATTCCAATTGATGCAATTTCTTTCTCTTACCAATTTTGTTGAAGGACGACAAGGTTAACCAGTGTAGCATGGTTTGCCCGGTCATATTTTCCGAGTCTGGCTTGGAAAAGAATCATTCATTGGCAGACGAGCCAATGAAAAGGGTTTCGTCTAAATCCGAAATCCAATTCCCTCCGGGAATGACAAAATTGAACATGATGGTGGTGGGGTAGATGTCACCGGAGCTCCCGAGATTGTGCTGGTTGAAGGGGCCAGCCTTTTCCGAGCAATCGGAGAAATTCGGGGGCTCCTATTTTTTTCTTCTGGCATTCTTCCTCACCATCAACAGCTTATATTCTACATTTTGGCTCTATCGAGCCTATCTTGTCTTATCTGAAACTATGAACAAACTGCATTTTGCATTTTGCACTTTGAGTGAAGAGAAATTGTGGTGAAAAGAAGTGAATGTTACCCAGGGCTTTTTCAGCCTGGGCGATGAAAGGCAGCCATCTCCACGGCTGCCTTTTTTATTTTGCAGCCTCAAAGCTGACAGGTGGTTTTTGGAGATTGCCGTTGAAAAATTGAAAATTTTTCAACGGCAACATCCAAAAACC
>CAZHLB010000240.1:0-9056 GCA_964533005.1 uncultured Saprospiraceae bacterium | reverse complement strand
ACTTGCAGACGTGCAGACTTGCAGACAGGTGTTTCACTCAGAAGCCACATGAGCCAAAATTGAAAATTTTTAAAAAAAATTATCTCTCTCTTTAGAGTTTTTTCGACCCAGAAAAATCCAACAAAATCAACCGTTTCCCCAGCTTCCGAAAGCCGCTCCGCCGCTTCGGAATCTCTCCCAAACTCGCCTCCAGCCTCTCCGGTCGCAAAGCATTCACCGCCAACTTGGGCGCATTTTTCAAACCCTTCGAGAAGGTGGCGAGCGCCTTCGCATCGGCGGCATTCCAGGTGCGGTTGGCACGGGCGACGAGCAATGCCAGGTCGAAACGGCTGACCAAATCAACCGGGTAAGCTTCGGTCAGCAAGCCGGGCAATTCGAGGTAAATGAAATCGTAGGCGGTGGGGTCGAAACTTGGGTCGGCTAACAGTTCGGCTTCCGATTGCAACTCAAAGAAGCGGTGGTTAATGGTGTAGGCTCGGTCGCCGGGGTGGGCGTTTGAAGAAATTTCACCGGGAAAAATATAGGCGACCCGGTCGCCGGACGCCCGCAATTTTTCGATGCAAAGTTGGGTCAGGTAGGACTTGCCTTCGCCGCTGCGTGTGCTGACGACGGCAATGCGTTTGGTTTGATTTTGGGCAACGCCCGCCTGCCGCAATTCCAATTTTGAGTGTTGCAAAAGTTGCCCGGTAGCTCGCTTGCGGATGAAACCAAAGTCCATTTTCTCCCGCCTTCTTTCCACCGCCGGGAACCTCGAAAACGCACCAATCACTTCTAAACCAGTCACTTCCGCAGCCCGCAAAGGCGATTTCATGGTGCTGTCGAGCAATTCCAGCGCAATCGCCCCGGCGAGCGTCAACACAAAACCGGCGAGGAAAGCCACGACCACCAGCATCATCCTTTTCGACCCGGCTGGCTTGAGCGGCATGAACGGCGGGTCAACCACTTTCAGGTTGGCGCTCATCATCATATTATATTGGTGCAGGCGAGCCTGGTTGTACGAGTGCAGGTTTTCGAGGTAGGCTCGCTCGGCTACGTCAATTTCCCTTTCCATCCTTTTCAGGCGGCTGCCCCAAGGGGCAAACTTTGAATAAATGGCATCGAATTCCGACTTCCGTTGCCGCAACACCCCTAAGCGAGCGACTGATTGCTCGATGTCAATCACCTGGTTGAGCCATTGCGTCAGCAAGTTTTTGAGTTCCACGCCTTCGGGTGTGCGCTGCACGGCGAGGCTGGCGGCGGTGGTTTTTTGCAGGTCGGTTTTGATATTTTCGGCATTGCGGCGCAGGTATTCGAGGGCGGCACTGTTGGCAGGCAGAGAGTCGAAAGTAAAAACTTCAAGCTGGGCGATGCGACCGCTCAGGTCGGAAAGTTCCTGGCGTTTTTGGACGAGGCGGGAGTTCAATTCGGGCAGGCTGAGGTGCTTGCCCATCTCCTTTTCGAGGCGGCGAACGGTGCTGTCAGCGCCGGAAAGGCTCATCAATTCTTTGAAATACAGCTCGTCGAGGTCTTCTTTTTTGGCGGCGATGAAGCGAGTCTGTTCGTAATAGTTGATGATTTTATTGCCGACCATGAAAGACAGCAGCCCGTCTTCCCTGCCGTTGAGGTTGGCTTGGGCTTCCCGGGTGGCTTTTTCAAAAAATTCCAGCACGTCGGTGCTTTGGATTTCCTTCATCCGGCGGTGCTTTTTGACAAAAATATCGGTCAGTTCAATCAATGTCTGGCGACAAACCGCCGGGTCGAGGGTCGAATATTTAAAGCGCAGCAGGTCGCTTTTTCCTTCCCGCATGACTTGGATGGTCTGCATTTTTTCCACGCCAAAAAACGGGTGCGGCGAGTAAAGCAGCTTTTGCAAATCATTTTCCTTTCGCTCGCTGCGCAATTTTTTGATGTTTTCAAAAGTCGCCGCTTCGTCACCTGGCACGGCAACGAGCTTGCGGGCGGCGTGAACTGCCTCGCTTTTCATTTCTTCCCAGCCTTCCAGCGTGATGAGTTCCGGGTCTGGCTCGGTCAGGATGACGTATTTCGCCAGCAGGCGCATGGCAAGTTCTTCCCGGGTTTCGTAGGAAGTCGCAAGGCTGATGAGGTTCTCGATTTCGTTGTTCGTGTAGGCATAATCCACCTTGTCCCCGCTGGAATTTTCGAGGTTGTAGCCTGACACCAAGCCCGTGTTGATGAGGGTGTGCGAGGAATATTCCTTCTTTTCATTGCGGGTTGAATAAAAAACGACGCCCGCCAAAATGCAGCCTGTCAGCAGCATCAGCTTGAAATGGCTGGTTGCAATTCTGAAAAATTCGAGCAGACTCATAGCAATGCAGTTTTTGTAAAAGCAAATGGAGAGAGGCGAGGCTGTTTTTGATTTTTCCGCAGGAAAAATCAAAAACAGCCGCGCCTCTCTCCAAAAATCTTCTACGGCATACCCACGATTTCCCGCAGCATCCGGTAGCTATGTTTTGCCGCCAGTTTTCCTTCTTCCAATTGCTTTTGGGCGGCGATGTTTTTGGACAAAACCGTGCTGTATTCTGAGACCGCCAGGTTGCCATTCTCGAAGGCTTTTTGCGACATTTCCATTGCCAAGCGCATGGCATCCACGTTTTGGGCTTCGAGTTCGAGCAGGCGCAGGTCAGCCTGAAAACGGTCGTAGCGCACCATGACTTCCTCCCGGATTTGATTTTCCACCGAGACTTTGTCCACCTGCGCCCGCTCCCATTCTAAGCGTTTGATGTTCGCTTTGTCGGAGCGGTTCAACACGTCTCCGAGGGAGAGTCGGAGGGTGACGCCGGCGTTGTAAACGGCGCTCTTTCGGTCAATGGAGATGTACTCGGAATTGGTGACAGTCTCCTGATAATCAAGCACATTGTTTGTTCCGAGCAATGCCGTTCCGCCGACGGTGAGCAGGTTTGCCCAGCTTTTTTTCTCTAATTTCCACTCTTGTTTTTGGATGGCAATCCAGACGTCTTGCGAGCGCAGGGCAGGTGATTTTTGGAGCGCCCATTCGATGAGCGTGTCGAGCGGAGGGAGGGAAAAGGCTTCGGTTTCAGCAGGTTTTGTTTGTCCGAAGGCTGGCACGGACAGGCAAGTGGCGAGCAGCAGAAGCAGGGTGGATTTTTTGATTTTGGAAAAAGTTGCCCAGGCAAAGGCTGGAATTTTTTGCGCCCGAAGCGCCCAATTTGCCTGCGGCAGGCGCACTGGCAACCGAAGTTTCAACGGGCGCATGAAAGGCTTTTCAATCAAGACAAAAAACACCGCCGACGCCAGAAAAATGAGCGGGACGCCTATTGCCAATTGCAGCAAAAGATTGGGCAGGTATTGGTTGGTCAGGGTAAGTTGTTTGGTAAAATTCATTTGCAATTCCAGCAGCGGCAGGTGGATGAGGTAAATTGTGTAACACATCCCGCCGATGATGGCAATCCATTGATTTTGAAAGAATTGATGAAAATATCGCCCCCGAAATGCCGCTGCCAGAACGTACATCAGCGCCAGCGCAAAGGCGATGCTTTTCAAATATTCTTCCGTCCAGGTGTAAGCCATGACGAGCAGGGCAGGCACAAAAAGCACATCCCACCGACGACGCCCAACAGTGCCATTTTTCCAATAAGTCAGGTAACAATCCGCCAGCCAAATGCCGACCAAAAAATGCTGAAACTGCCCCAGCAGCGATGCTTTCCAGGGGAAATATTGCCAACCAAAAACATGTTGCAAAGTGACATAGCCGAGGATGCTGCCGACCAAAACCGCCTGCCGGACGCTTGCCTTTTTAATGGAAAAAATGAGCTGCACCAGCCAGGGCGCCAGCAGGTAAAACTGGATTTCAATTTCCAGCGACCAGGCGACCGGGTTGATGGTGGAATATTCGCCGTAGGCAAAATTGTGCAGGTAAAAACAGCTCGCCAGCCAGTGCGGGGCAAGCTCAGAAAAGCTGGATGCGCCCTTCGCCAGCAGCACCAGTGCGAACACCGTCATCCAAATCAGATACGGCGGTTCGATGCGGGTGAAGCGGCGCAGGAAGTAGCTTTTCAAGGCAGGTTTTTTCGCCCCCTCCAGCTTGTACCGGGCGAACGGAATAGACAACATGAAGCCGCTCAACGCAAAAAAAATGAACACCCCAATCGTGCCCCGGCTGGCGAGAAAAACCAACGGGTCTTCTTTCACCGGGGTCGCAAACTCAAGCGGCGTGTGGCGGATGAGGCGTTCGCTGGCATGTTGGATGATGACGGGAGCGATGGCGAGGAAACGCAAACCATCTACCAGGGGCAGGTATTTGCCGGAGGTGGTGACTCTTGAAAGCAGGTGTCGCAAGTGTGGCATCGTAGTTTTTGTGCGCACGTTTTTGCGGTGAAGGGAGAGATGCGGACGTGCTTTTTTTCCAATGCAAACCTACGGGCAGGGAAAAGGGCAGGCAGGCAGGTTTCGCTTTTTAGGAAGAATGCGGCTGAAAATGGCGGGAATGCTCCGAGAAATGGTCAGTACTTCGAGTCACTTGCTGCTTGCGATTTGCCGCCTTGTCAACTTCCCCTCCGCCGTAATCTCCAACTCCCCACTCGGGAAATCCGAAGCCGTCAATTCTTGGATTTTCTTCGCTGCCCGATGTTGTGGGTCGAGTTTCGTGCCTTGCCATTTCACCTGAATGGCGGAGATAATTTCACCCTCCAGGAATGCTCCCGTTGTATCTGTGATAATTTTAGCCATCGGCGCATAGCCAGTTATTCCGGAAATATTCATGCGGCTGTAGGTAGCAAAGTTGCCGAGACTGTAGGCAATGAAGCGGTCTTGGTAAAGTTCCACCGCCCGAACCACATGTGGCCCATGCCCAAAAACTACGTCCGCCCCAGCGTCAACGACGGCATGGGCAAACTTGTGAACGTCGCCTCGATTTTCGCCGAAACATTCCTCATTTTCCTTCGGAACGTGCTGTGCATCAGGGCCTTCCGCTCCGCCATGAAACGAAACGATGACGATGTCGCAAATCGAATCGAGCGAGGCGACGATTTTTTTTGCCGAAGGAATGTCTCGCAAATCGCAAGTGCCGCCGTTTGGTGCGAAGGCGCAGAAGCCGAATTTGACGCCGTTTTTTTCAAAAACAGCCGTCTCATCCGTGCCTTTCAGCCCAGCGAAATGGATGCCTGCATTTTTCAGCACCCGCTTCGTGCCTTTCCGTCCGGTTGCACCGAAGTCGCCGGAGTGGTTGTTGGCGATGCTTAAAACATCAAAACCAGCATCGTAAAAATGGCGAACGTAGCTCGCCGGAGTGCGAAACAGGTAACAAACGCTGCTGTCCCGGCATTTTTTCGGCTCGCCTTCGCCGTCGAAAAGAGTGCCTTCCAAGTTGCCGAAGGTCACGTCAGCGTCTCGCAGAATGTCGTCCACATCCTTGAAAATGCTGATGCCGCCGTCTTTGGGCAGGTAAGCTCTGGAAGGATAATTCGTGCCGAGCATCATATCGCCGACGCCGATGATGCTGACGAGGTTGGAGTCTTGCGCCGCCAGGCGGAAACTCAAAAATGCAAGGAAGAAAAAAAGGCTCCCGGCGAAGCGGAAGCCTTTTAAATAAAACATCATACTATGAGAAAACTACACAAATTCGGATTTCGGAAACCGGGCAAGGAGATGTCCAGTCTGCCACAAATCAGTCGAATGATTGATTGTCCAATTCCGCCAGTTTGACCAGTTCTTGATACTGCTTGGGGGTCAAGCCGTCGAGAACATAGTCAATCGGATTGACAGGTTTGCCTTTGTAATGCACTTCGTAGTGGCAGTGAGGAGCAGTGGAGGTGCCGGTGCTGCCGACTTTGCCGATGGTTTGTCCTTTTTTGATGCGCTGTCCGACGCGAACGTCCGTTTTTGACATGTGACCGTAGAGGGTCTGGTAGCCATAGCCATGGTCAATGACGACGTGTAAGCCATAGCCGCCCCGCTTGCGCTCGACTTCCCTGACCACGCCGTCACCGGTGGACTGGATGGGCGTGCCTTGCGGAGCGGAAAAGTCAATACCAGCGTGCATTTTTCTGATTTTGTGGATGGGATGCAACCGGTAGCCGAAGCCGGAAAGCAACTCGAACCTTTGGTTGAGCTTGTCCACCCGCACGGGCTTGATGCTGGGAATGCTGGCGAGCATTTTCTCTTTGTTCTTCGCCATTTTCTCGATGTCGTCGAGGGAGTGCGATTGAAGCACCATCTGGCGCTTCAGCTTATCGACTTTTTGACGAAGCTGTGCCATGAGGTCGCCGGAGTGGCGAAGGTTTTTGTACTCGGCATAACGGTCATGACCACCGACGCCACCATCCCATACGTTGTCATCCACCGGATCCATTTCGAGCACCATGCGGTGAACCCGCACGTCGCGTTCATGGATGCTGGCGAGCGCCTTGCCCATCAGGTCGTAGTCCTTTTGGATGCTGGTCAGCTCGCTACGCAAGTGGTCATTTTCTTTGAGGAGAAGCTCGGCTTCCGGCGAAGGAAAAATCTTCCAAACCATGGAAGTAAGCAAAATGCCGGACACCAGGACGGCGCAGAGGAAGCCAAGAATTCGGAAAAAGAACTGCTTGTAAGAAAGTTGAGCTTTTTCGTACTGTAGTGTCTGTTTGTTGTAAAAGTATTTTTCTCGTCTCATACGTGTTCAGTTGTTAGCCATTACTCTACATTTGCCGCCCTTGAAAAACAGGCGTTGAAAGAAGCGCATTTTTCAAGCAGCAGCCTGCCAGAGTCCCTCCCGAATGGTCGTGGTTAAGCGTTTGTGAATGTTCTGAGTGGGTAGGTGGAACGATTGAACGACGTTTTTAAAATATTCACGGTACTAGTTTAATCGAAATCCTTGTGTTCTAATTAGCGTATCAGCAAGAGATTTTCTCTTGAGATGTTAATTTGTCAATCGTAGCCATTTGCCCTCCACTTGTTCTAAGGCAGGGGCAAAATTGAAAAAATAACCTCGATATTTTTACCGGGGTGGAAAACTTTCCGGTTTTAGCTTGTCGCAAAAACATTATCCAATTGCTATTTCTTTGACTTGCTGCATTTTATGAAGGCTATACTCAAAGAATGAGTTAAGTTAAAATATACTAACTCATTGAAAAGAAGCCTATTGCATCCTAACTCTCAGGCGGTTTTTATGTGGAAAAAACAGTATTTTTCAACAATTGCCGCCCCTGTTTTTTACGCTCGGTTGACCAAATGACCAATTACAAATGACCTTTTCGATATGACTGCAAAAGAAATTCGCCGCACTTTCCTCGACTTCTTCGCCTCGAAAGGGCACAAAATCGTGCCTTCCGCTCCCATCGTGAACAAGGACGACCCTACCCTCATGTTCACCAATGCGGGCATGAACCAGTTCAAAGATTATTTTCTGGGAACGAAAATCCCCGACGTGCGCCGGGTCGCCGACACGCAGAAATGCCTGAGAGTCAGCGGCAAACACAACGATTTGGAAGAAGTCGGACGGGATGGCTACCACCACACGATGTTCGAAATGCTGGGCAACTGGTCATTCGGAGACTACTTTAAAAAGGAAGCCATTGGCTGGTCGTGGGAGCTTTTGACGGAAGTTTATGGCTTGGCGAAAGACCGCCTCTACGCCACCGTTTTCGAGGGCAGCCCGGCGGAAAAACTCGTTCCCGACGATGAATCGAGGGGCTTCTGGCGTCAATACCTGCCTGACAATCACATCATTAACGGCAATAAAAAAGACAATTTTTGGGAGATGGGCGACACGGGCCCCTGCGGGCCCTGCACCGAAATTCACATGGACTTGCGCCCCGACGACGAGCGGAAAAAGCTACCCGGCGAACAACTCGTGAACACCGGCGACCCCAGGGTTATCGAAATCTGGAACAACGTCTTCATCCAATTCAACCGCAAAGCCGACGGCTCACTCGAAGAACTCCCCGAAAAACACGTGGACACCGGCATGGGCTTCGAGCGCCTGACCCTGGTTATTCAAGGCAAACTCAACACCTACGACACCGACATTTTCACGCCCATCATTCAATTCGTTGAAGCCGAAAGCGGCATAAAATACACCGGCAAGTACCCCGACGCCCCCTCATCCCTCATCCCTCATCCCTCATCCCTGATGAGTGACATCGCCATGCGGGTCATTGCCGACCACATCCGGGCGGTGAGTTTCACGATTGCAGATGGGCAGTTGCCGGGCAACACTGGCGCAGGATACGTTATCCGGCGCATCCTGCGGCGGGCGGTGAGGTACTATTATTCATTTTTAGACATCAAAGAGCCGCTCCTGTTTCGCCTCTTGCCGATGCTGTCGGAGATGTTCGCCGACGTTTTCCCGGAACTGAAAGCCCAGCAAGACCAGGTCGCCCGCATCATCCAAAGTGAGGAACGGGCATTCTTGAACACGCTGGAAAATGGCTTGCGACGCTTTGCCGCTCTGGAAGTCAAAAACGGCGTCATCGCTGGCGAAGATGCCTTTGAATTGTACGACACTTTCGGCTTCCCGATTGACCTAACCCGCCTGATGGCAGAAGAAAAAGGCTGGCAAGTGGACGAACCCGGCTTCGAAAAAGCCATGCAAGCCCAAAAGTCCCGTGCCCGTGCCGCCGCCGAAAAAGAAGTCGGCGACTGGCAAATTTTGGACATGGAAGACGTGGAATTTGTCGGCTACGACCAACTCGAAGTCCTCGACGCCAGGGTTTTGCGCCACCGCACTGTAAAAACTAAAAAGGATGACCAAATCCAACTCGTCCTCCATCGCACCCCATTCTACGCCGAAAGTGGCGGTCAGCACGGCGACTCCGGCTGGTTTATTATTAAAGGTGAGCGCATCAAAGTGACCGACACGTTGAAAGAAAACGACCTTATCATCCACGTCGTCGAACAGTTGCCGGAAGATGTTTCGGGCGTTGTCGAAGCTCACGTGGATGCTGATAAACGCCTGAATGTCAGCAGCAACCACAGCGCCACCCACCTCATGCACGCCGCCCTGCACCGCATTCTTGGCAGCCACGCTCTGCAAAAAGGGCAGGACGTGGACGACCAGCGCCTTCGCTTCGAAATCGAAGGTGCTGCCGACCGCGCGGCATTCCTTGATCAGGCCTGCAGTT
>CAZHLB010000239.1:0-9101 GCA_964533005.1 uncultured Saprospiraceae bacterium | reverse complement strand
GGCAACCAAATCAACATGTTGCAAAATGGCAACAACAACTTCGCCGGCGCCAACAACGACCCCCGCCTCCTGCAAACCGGCGATGGCAACAGCATCCTGCTTCTCCAGGTTGGCGACCTGAACTCCAGTTCTATCAACCAGGAAGGCAACACCAACACTGCCATTAACTCGCAGACTGGCAACGAGCACACCAACATCATCAACCAAATTGGCAACAGCAACACGGCTACCGTCACGCAGTCGAATAATTAGTGATTTGGTGATATGGTGATTTGGTGGTGGGACGTCGGACGTCCCACCACCAAATCGCCAAACCACCAAATCACTACCAATTAAGATACAGGGATTATTAAATCAGCTTTCTGGTTAAGACTCGCAAAAGGTTCGAAGGTCGGAGAAGAATGCTTCTCCCCTTCGGACTTGTTTTAGTGATTTGGTGATATGGTGATTTGGTGGTAGGACGTGCGTCGCACGTCCCACCACCAAATCACCATATCACCAAATCACCAACTCTCCAAACAAGATGAAACAGGCTGACACTAAGAGCAAACTGTTCCTCTTGTTCTTGCTGGGCTTTTCAATTTCAGCGGCGGCGCAGGTGGCAAACGAGCCAGACCTGATTTTGCAGCCGACGGAATTGCTGAACCAAAGCTGGAACGGGCAGGGAAATGGAGCCTTCATCGAGCAGGCGGGGAGTGGCAATGAGTTGGAATTATTGCAAGACCAGCAAGGCGCAGAAGGTCATCTGGCAAATGCCATCCAATCAGGCAACTGGAACGTGGCGGTCATTTCCCAGACGCAGCAAGGCAACCGGGTGGTTTTCCTGCAAAGCGGCGACCTGAACACTTTGGAACTCATCATGGGAGGCTCCGGCAACAGCGTCTCCGCCATTCAGGAAGGCAGCGGCAACCGGATTTTCCAGCAGTTGATGAACAGCAACCAGGTACAGGGGGAGTTGATGCAAATCGGCAACGACAACGAAATCATCTCCGTCCTGGAAGGGATTCAAACGACACAATATGCGATTCGACAATTTGGGGACGGTCTCAAGGTAATAGTGAGACAGTCTTCTTTTTGATTAGGGCGATTATAGTAAACTCGGTGAGCCGGTGGACTTTGGGAGGCTATCCGCCGGTTTGCTGGCTTCACCAGTTTATTTTTTGAGAGAGTGAGAGAAGTGAGAAAGGTGAGAGGGAGTGAGAGGAACGCCCGTTCGATTTTTGAAGCTTTTTGAAAAACGTACCCCGCTTAAATCCACTTTGAGTTGACTCGATTTTTCATCATCTGCTGCCTTTGGCTTTCATTTTTTGCCCAGGTTTTTGGGCAAAAGGGCGCCGTGTTCTCGGCATGGATTGAGGCAGAAAACGTGGATGGCAAAACGGTGCTATCCTGCTGGATGTCAAACAATTCCGCATCGGTAGAGCATCTGCGCTACCGGGCAGTTTTGGTGAAAAATGGCATTGCCGAACAGCGGGAAAATTCTACCCTGGCGCTGCCTCGCCAGCCAACTTTGCTGCTGAAAGCAATTTTTGTGGTGGAAGACGGCTTGTTCGAGTCCTTGTCGGTGGAAATTTTGAAAGATGAAACCGTCGTTGCCAGCGCATTCCTGGCTGGAAATACCCCAAATCAACCGCAAACAAATATCCCCCCTCCTTCAATCGAGCCTGACGCCCCTTCCGTCGGAGAGATTGAAATTGAAGGTCTCATCCTGGATGAGACCCGCTCCAAACTCGCACACGATTTCTACGAACTGTTTTATAGTCAATGGATTGCGACGGATTCGCTTTCCGGCGGCGCTACCATCACCATCCGGGAGCAGCCGGTGCGGATTGGCATCGGGACGAGGATTTCAGTTGAAATTGACGGCCAGGAGGTGAGCCAACTCAACCTTCAACCCCGGCTTGATTTACTGGAAGACCTCGCCGGGCAGTTGGTGCTTGCGCTCAAAGAATACCTGGAAAATCCTGACAACGCCATTCGTGAAATCGAAGCGGAGGAGTTGCAGGGTACTGGGATTTATTGAGTTGCCGCGTTAAGAAATGTCATCTGAAAAAAAATTTCATTTTTTTTCAGATGACATTTCTGGGCGGCTAAAAATTAAACTTTCATGAGGAAGCTCCACCTTCTCGCATTGCTGGCAACCTGCCTGCTTTTCGCCACCGAAACTTTCAGCCAGGACTTGACTTACAAGCCAAAAAATCCTGCTTTTGGCGGCGACACCTTCAATTACAACTGGCTTTTAAGTTCCGCCCAGGCGCAAGACCTGCACGTGGACACCCGCCCCCGCACTTCCACCACTCGAAATACAGCGGATAGTTTTGCGCAGAGCCTCAACAGCCTGTTGTTGAGCCAGTTATCCCGCCAAATCATCACCGACCAGTTTGGCGAGGAAGGGCTTGCCGACGGCACTTACACTTTCGGCAATTTCCAGCTCGACATTTCAACCACCCTCGAAGGCTTGTCCATCACCATTTTCGACCAGGTACAGGGCGAGCAAACGCAGATTGTGATTCCGTTTTTTTAGCAGAAACCAATTCACCGGGTGACTTCGAGTCACCCGGTGAATTTGTCACTCCAATTTCAAAGCATTTTCCCCCTGTTGATTCCATCAACCAATTGAAGGCGTCGGTGACCAAAGGCTTGGAAGAGCCTTTGGTTTTTCCCGTTTTTTTAAATCAACACCATGAGCAAACGCAACTTAAAAATCATGCTGCTTTGCCTGCTCGGCTTCGGGGGAAGTGGCTGCGGCTCGTTTTTGTACCAACCTATCCGGCAGTCGAAAGCAAGGCTGGGCGAGGAAACCCAAAGCACCCTGGACTTGAAAAGCCTGCCGGAAGCGAGGGAAAAAATCGTCGTGGCGGTCTATAAATTCAGAGACCAAACCGGGCAGTACAAACCCAGCGAGGCAGGCTCTAGTTGGTCAACCGCCGTGACGCAAGGGGCAACCAGTATCCTCATCAAAGCCCTCGACGACAGCGGCTGGTTCATCCCCATCGAGCGGGAAAATGTGGGCAATCTGCTCAACGAGCGTAAAATTATCCGCAGCAGCCGGGCGCAGTTCAACTCGGAAAAGGGCGACAAAAATCAAGACCAGTTGCTGCCGCCGATGCTTTACGCAGGCGTGATTTTGGAGGGCGGCATCATTTCCTACGATGCAAACGTCATCACCGGCGGGGCGGGGCTGCGCTACTTCGGCGCAGGCGCTTCGAGCCAGTATCGGCAAGACCGGGTGACCATTTACCTGCGGGCAGTTTCCACCAGCAACGGCAAGATTTTGAAGACGGTCTATACCTCGAAAACCATCCTTTCGCAGGCGCTGGATGCCGGGCTGTTTCAGTTTGTCAGCTTTCGAAAATTATTGGAGGTGGAGACGGGCTTCACCTACAACGAGCCTTCCGAATTGGCGGTGACCGAAGCCATCGAAAAGGCAGTGATGAGCTTGATTATTGAAGGCATAGACGACGGTTTGTGGGCTGCGTTGGAGCCGAGAAAAATGGCAGAGTCGCCGGTCAAGGAATACCGCAAGGAAAAGGAAATGCTTTCCAAAACGGACATTTTCGGGAAACAACTTGACAACCGCCGCAACCTGTTAGCCATCCAGGCAGGCTCGTCCAGCCTGCTTTATCAAGGCGATTTTCCGGAGCCGAACATCAAAACGGGGTTGGAATTGGGGTTGAAAATTTCCCCAACGCCCATGGTTGGATTGAACTTCAACTATGGTTTCAGCAGCCTTTCCACCGAAAAATATTACAAGGCAAACGTCTCGTACTTCGAGGCGGGCGCCATTTTCCGGGTCTTTCCCTACGACAGTTTCACGCCTTTTTTGAGTGCAGGCTTGGGTCTGCTGACGCAAAACGTGCAGCACCGTTTCGATTTCGGGCAGCCGGTTTACACCAAATCGCAGGTGGGCGGCGGCTTCGAGATTTTGCTGAAAAACAACACCGGGCTGCGGTTTTCGCTCGATTACCACTACCTGTTCAGCGATGGCTTCGACCTGATGGAGCAAGGGAAATACAATGATTTTTACTGGCGGGGCAACGTCGGGGTCAATTTTTACTTCGGCAGGCAGGTGGAAGGCGAGCGGAAGTTCGAGACGGAGAAATTGGACGGCTCGAATTTTTGAGATTAGAGTTTGGAGAGAGGTTTTTTTTTGAGGAAAAATTTGAAAAATTTTTCCTCAAAAAAAAAACCTCTCTCCGATTGGTTTTCAACGATTTACATCCTCCTGTATCTTCAATCGCACCATGAAACAAGCACAACATATCGCCCTGATTTTAGCAACCGTCTGGCTGTTTTCCTGCCAGGAGGACACCGTCACGCCCGACGTTTTTGGCACGCTTTACGGGCAGGTGCTGCTCGAAAGCGACAATTCCGCCATCGCCAACGCCACCATTTCCACCAACCCGCCCACCAGCACCGTACTCACCGACCAGCAAGGCAATTTTTCCTTTGAAAACCTCAAAGTCGGCACCTACACCATCCGGGCGGAAAAATCAGGCTTGGTCACCGCCATCGAAAGCGTGACCGTTTTTGAAGGGCAACAGGCAACGGTGGTGATAAGCATGTCGGAAGCCGACGAGGATAACCTGCCGCCGTCGCCACCGAGCCTCGTTCAGCCTGCAACCGGCAGCGTTGCCCACGAAATTTCCCTTAGCCTCGGCTGGTCGGCAACCGATGACGATGGCGACTCGCTGACCTACGACGTCTTCCTTTTCAACTCCAACCAAGACCCCATCGCCGTCCTCGCCGAAGACCTGGAAGAAACCTCGCTCGACGTTGACGGCTTGAAATATGGCACGACCTATTTTTGGCAAGTCGTGGTCAAAGACGGCAAATCCGACCCTGTTTTTGGCGAGGTCTGGAGTTTTTCAACGAAGGATTTTCCAGTGCATCCGTTTGTTTTTTCGAGGGTGATTGGCGGCAAGTACGATGTGTTTTGCGCCCAGTCTGCCTTCCAATATTACCAACTCACCGGCAACGCAGGCAGCAACTACCGCCCCCGCATCAGCCCCGACGGAAATCGTATCGCCTTCATTTCCAACCTGTTGCCCGAAGCGCAGCTTTTTGTCATGAACCGGGATGGGTCGGAGCCGACGCTCGTGCCAGCCAGTATTTCCATCGGCGGTTACAACTATCACGAACTGGATTTTGCCTGGTCTCCCGACGGGACGAAGCTGCTTTTCATGCGCTACAACAAGCTTTACCTGGTGAACTTAGACGGCAGTGGCTTGACCCTTTTTGCCGAATTGCCCTTGCCAAACACCTTCGTCGAAGTGGATTGGACATCCCAGGGCAACAAAATCGCCGCCCGCACGGTCGGGCTGATGCCTTACGAATCCAAGATTTTGCTGTACAGCAGCACCGGAACTTTTCTCGGCGAGGCGGTCAACGACCTGCCCGGCAGCATCGGCGGCGGCATGTTTTCCATCGCAGGCGATTATCTGCTTTTCACCCACGACACGACTGGTTTTGAAGCACCGGATGGCAGGCAGTTGGAGTCGCATATTTTCCTGAAAAACCTGGCTACCGGCGACCTGACCGACCTCTCCATCAGCAAACCGGCAGGCACCAACGACCTCGACCCTCGCTTCTCGCCCGACGGCAGCAAGGTGATTTTTGTGAACACGAACAACGTGCCCGGCAGTACGAAGGAAGTCTGGCTGATGAACCTGGCAGGCTTGGGCAGGACGAAGATTTTTGAGAATGCGGAGATGCCGGATTGGAGATGACGGGAAATTTAGCTGCGCTGAAAAAACAAAAAGGGCTTGCGGCGGCGGCAGGATTTTTCAAAATCCTGCCGCTCGCTGCAAGCCCTTTTGTTTGCTACAATTTGGCTACGACTAAGCGGCAGCTTTCGGCTTTTTTGGGGTGAGAATTTTTTCCACATCAGCCACTTCCACCTCCAGGTGGGCAGCGATTTTTGCCGCATCCCAACCCAAATCTTTCGACAGGACAAGGATGGATTTTTTTAGCGAACGCTTGGCTTGCTGCGCCTCTTGTTCGACTCGCTCAATTTGCAACTCCAATTTCTTGTTTGCCTTTTTCATTTCATTAGGCGACCAGCCGTAGTATGCCTTGTGAATTTTATCAGCAAAGGACTTGCTTGGCATCAACGGGAGAGTCGGCTCCGGCTTCGGTCTTCTTGCAGTTTGACTTGCTTTCATTGTGAACTGATTTTCTTTATTTTTTGATAGATTAAAAATGTCCCTGACAAAAGTACAGATTTCAAAAAACAGGTTGTAATCGTACTTTCTCTTCCTCAAGATTTCCGCCAGCCGAAGAATTGTCTCCTCTCGCTCAAGCGGCTTGTTCTTAGTTTGAATGCGCCAAATATTTGCCAAAAACGCCAGCGCAACCGGGTTTCTTGATTTCAGCAACACTTCCTCCTTTTGCTTGGTTGCCTTCACGGCAGTGAATTTCAGCCGAAGCGAAGTGCCAAAAGTCTCATGTTCGAACCTGTCGAAAACCTTCGGCACATACTCGCCCGTGTACAGCGCAAAAATGGCGATGTCCTTCATTTGGTACTTGTTGACCAGCAAGTTGAAGTAATCGTAAATCCGCTCGCAAAACAGCGCATCGAAGTAGGACTGGACTTCAATCAAAATCAAAATCCACTTTTCCTCCCCGTTTTTCAGCCAAACTTTGACCAACAAATCGGTGAACTTCTTCCGCTTGGAATAGCGGCGCAAGGCGTTGCGCATTTCCTGTTCGAGAAACTCAGGCGGACGGCTCCAGTCAATGGCTCGGTACAAACCGGGCTTGACGAACAGGATGAAAGCTCGCAGGAAAAATTGCAGGAACCCTTTCCACAAAAAATCGTGGTCGGTGGTGCGGCGGCGGCGAGGTGAACTCCCCGCCGGTTGACGGGGTTGGGGGTGCGCAGTTTTGTTCATAGTTGGAGGTGTGAATGGCGAGGTTGAGTTCTTGCAAACCCTTCCGGCTCAACCAGTTAAATGTTTGGGCAAAGCTGGACAAAAGGCGACGATGCGCCAAGCCTCCAGACAGATATTTGATTTGCTATTTCAAACCTCGATTTGCCCCAAACGCAACTTATTACGTTGAAAATCAACCTGAAACAAACCAGGATTTTGGCTGGTATGGTTTTTGAAATTTCCTATTGAACTTTCGACTTGCTTTCCTTGCACGAAAGGATTTTCATAAAAAACTTTCCTGGAACAAACCTGCCGCTCCCGCTTCGCCGGGGCTTCTGATACTTGCCTTTTTCCCCCTCTTGTTTCCTGATTTCCACCGGAAATTTTCTCCCGGAAAATCCAGGGCGTGCTTTGCGTCCGGGCTTTTCTTCAAATCTTTTTTTCTGAAATAAGCCACCATGAGAGAGCTTCACAACTGGCATTCACTCACGTTCCGACCTGCGCTTTTTGCCTTGATTTTCAAGCGGTTGGAACCTCAATTCCTAAAAATATCCACCACCTGGCTGCTCGTCCTTTTCGCCTCGGCGACCTGGGCTGGCAATCCTCATCCCTCATCCCTCATCCCTCATCCCTGCAAAAATGGGGCTTGCGACAACGTGATAAACGGCGGCTTGGTCGAGGGCGACGAGTTCGGCTGCCCAAGCCCGACCTGGAATCCTTCGCCCATCACCAACGTCGAGCTGCCCACCGGCGGCACCGGCAACCTCGAATACATCTGGATTTACACCACGATGGATCCGACCCTTCCGAACACGCTTTGGTTGCCCATCGCCAACTCCAACAGCATTGATTTCGACCCCGGGCCCATTTCCGTCACCACACATTATCGCCGTTGCGCCCGCCGCTCCGGCTGCACGGACTACGTCGGGGAGACCAATATCGTGACCAAAGAAGCCCTTTGCTGCGACAACGTGACCGACGGCGGGCAAATCGGCGACGACCAAAACCACTGCGTTGCGCCTTTCGACCCGGAGCCGCTGGTGAACATCGCCTTGCCTTCCGGCGGCTCGAATGTGCTTGAATATCAATGGTTTTTGAGCACAACAGGTACGCCGTACTCGGCGGGCAGCCCAGATTGGGCTCTCATTCCCGGCGCTGACACTGCCATTTTTGACCCGGGTGCGCTTTCGCAAACCACTTGGTTCGTGCGGGTGGCGAGGCGGCATGGCTGCACGGATTACGTGGGCATTTCCAATCTCGTGGCGGTCAGCATTTCAAGTTCGATGCAAATTTCCGCCACTGCTGCGCCGGTGATTTGCTTCGGCGGCTCGGACGGCTCGATTGAGTTGGATGTTTCCGGAGGGCAAGCGCCCTTTCAATTTGCCTGGACACCCGACCTCGGCGACGTGGAAGACCCTGAAAATTTGACTGCCGGAGATTATTCGGTGGTAGTCACCGATGCCATTGGCTGCACGGCCGAAGCATCTGCAACGGTGACAGAAGCGGCGGAAATACTGGTGACTTTGATGCCCACTTCCCCCGCTTGCGCTGGTAATTTCAATGGTTTTATCACGGTGCAAGGAATTCAGGGCGGCATTCCGAACTATGCTTTTTTGTGGAACGACCCCGGCGGGCAAACGACTTCCACGGCTTTCGACCTCGGCGCCGGAACCTACACCCTCACGGTGACCGACGCCAACGGCTGCACCGCCTCCGCCTCTGCGACCCTCAACGCCGGAGCGGAGATTTTGCTGACTACCTCCGTCACCGATGTTATCTGCGCCGGTGACTCGACTGGCGCTGCGACCATTTTTGCAACGGGCGGCGCCGAACCGTATTCCTACCTCTGGAACGACCCCGCCGCTCAGACCACCCAAACGGCGACCGGCTTGGCGGCTGGCGCATATTTGGTGGAAGTCACCGATGCCAACGGTTGCACCGAGAAAGGCTTGGTGCCGGTGGCAGACGGGGCGCAATTGACTTTGACTTTGGCGCACATTGATGCTACCTGTGGCGGTTTTGCAGACGGCTTCGCCACCGTGCAAACGGTTGGCGGCGGCAGCCCGCCGTACAATTATTTGTGGAACGACCCCGCTTCCCAGACGACGGCGACGGCAGGCGGCTTGCCGATGGGGGTTTACACGGTGACGGTCACCGACGACAACGGCTGCACCGCAACTGGCAGCGAGATTGTTTCTGCGCCGATGATACTCGACATTTCAATCAGCG
>CAZHLB010000238.1:0-9105 GCA_964533005.1 uncultured Saprospiraceae bacterium | reverse complement strand
CCAAACCATCCGCCAAATTTTGCCTGCGCAAATCGAGGCGAAAGAAAAACAGGACAGCGTCGCCTGGCTGCTTGCGTCAGGTACGATTCGGGATTTTCCGGCTTATTCTCACCGGGGTTCCATGCTCGACGTCAGCCGCCATTTTTTCAGCGTGGAGAACGTGAAACGGTACATTGATTTTCTCGCTGCTTACAAAATGAACGTGATGCATCTGCACCTTTCTGACGACCAGGGCTGGCGCATCGAAATCAAGTCGTGGCCCAACCTGACGACGCATGGCGGCAGCACCCAGGTCGGCGGCGGCAAGGGCGGTTTTTACACGCAGGAGCAATATGCTGACATCGTGAAATATGCGCAGGACAGGTTCATCACCATTATTCCAGAGATTGACATGCCGGGGCACACGAATGCGGCGCTGGCGTCCTATCCCGAATTAAACTGCAACGACAAAGCGCCGAAATTGTACACCGGTACCGAGGTCGGTTTCAGCAGTTTATGCACCGGGAAAGAAATTACCTATAAATTCATAGACGACGTGGTGCGGGAAATTGCAGCGCTCACACCCGGTCAGTATTTCCACGTCGGCGGCGACGAATCTCATGCTACGAAAAAGGAAGATTACATCGCCTTCATCAACCGGGTGAAAGGCATCGTCGAGTCCCACGGAAAAAGCATGATTGGCTGGGATGAAACTGCCCAATGCAACCTCAACAGCTCCTCCACCGTCCAGCTTTGGGCAAGCCCGGATTTCGCAAAACAAGCAGTGCAAAAGGGCGCAAAAATCATCATGTCGCCCGCCAACAAAGCATACATGGATATGCAGTATGATTCCACCACCCGGCTTGGTTTACATTGGGCGGCATACATCGAAGTGGACAGTGGCTATGCCTGGAACCCGGCGACTCTTATTCCCGGCGTCGGAAAAGAAAGTATCATCGGCGTCGAAGCGCCGCTCTGGTCGGAAACGGTCGTGAACATGGAGGACATCGAGTACATGATTTTTCCTCGCTTGCCGGGCTATGCGGAGATTGGCTGGTCGCCTGCGGAGGGCAGAAATTGGGAAGAATACAAAGTGCGCCTGGGCAATCAGGCGGCGCGGATGAAGGCAATGGGCATTAATTTTTATGCTTCAAAGCGAGTGCCGTGGGTGGCGAGCGAGCCATTGAAAAATTGAGAACATTCAACCGGCGTCGGCAGGGTTCAAAACCCTGCCGACGTTAAATACTCCGGCAAAACACGTAGGCGCTTTCCTGTAAATTTCCAAGCGGTCGAAATATTTTTCCTTGCATACGTGAAGAAAACCTTCACAACTCACTGAGGATAAAAAGCCTACGCTGCGCAACAAAGAAGCTTTGCCTGGATTGAAACTTTGCGCAACACCCGGGCAGACGCCGCTTTAAAATTTTGATAGCTTTGCCCCGCTTTCAGCAATTCCGATTTCAAGACAAATTTTCGGGACTTAACAAATCGGAACACCCCCTTTTATCCCCTGCATTTTAAACCGCTTCAAATCGGTTTTCGAGAGTCAACCCACGTTTTTTTTAGTTCTCATTTTCAAATTCCTGATGACTGATTTTATGAATCGCTTCGTTGGCGCATGGAGGTTTTGTTTTTGAATGCAAGCCGTACAATGGGTACACCCACTAGTCTTTTCTGCCCAACCATGCCAACGAAAAAGCCCGGCAGGTTTTACCTGACCGGGCTTCTGTTTTGAGAAAGATGAAGAAATGCGCCAGTTGGTTTAGAAGGTTTAAGAGGTTTAGGAGGTTTAGCGCTAAACCTCCTAAACCTCCTAAACCAACCGGCGCATTTTGTTTTGCACACGATGCTTTCCCCTCTTCGCTGTGGATGTTTTAAGACTTCCCTTATTTTTGCCTGCCTGCTTCCATCCGAAATGCTCTAAATTTAGCCCTTGAAAAAAAGCTGCTCTACGCTTCGTTGGCTCATCTTTTCCACGTCCCTTTCGATGGATTTCCCCAGCAAAAAACCAATAACCTGCTGAGAAAGAATTGAATAGCTTTGGGATGTTTGATGGTTTCAGGTTTCACGGTTTCACGGAATGCCCGGATTTGCTGAAACCTTGAAACCTTTGAAACCCTGAAACCAAGCTTTCGTGAAACATCCCATAGCTTTTTACTTTTAACCGCTTCCCGGCTGATGCCGGGAGTCAATTTTTATCCCAATGATGAAAATCAAGTTTTACCACCTTCTCAAAAAAATCCGGTCGCTCGTTTTGCCACTGGCGGTTTTCACCCTTTGGCAATCAACAAGTTACGCCCAAGTCACGGTGTCCTTGCAAGTGCAGCCGCCGCTTTGCGGAGGCATCAACAATGGCATCATCACTGCCGTCCCTTCCGGTGGAACCACGCCTTACACTTACCTCTGGAACAACGGCGCTACCACGAATCCCATCACCAATTTGCCGCCAGGCACGTATTCCGTCACCGTCACCAGTTCCAACGGGATGACAGGCACAGCTTCAACGACGATGACCGCCCCGCCTCCATTGGTGGTTGAACCCATCGTGACCAACTGTGGCTTGCCAGGGGCAATGACTGCCATCGTAACCGGCGGTGTGTTGCCTTACAGTTACGAATGGAGTACCGGGGCAAATACGCAAAGCATCTCCAACCTCAACCCCGGCAACTATTGCGTGACCGTCGTGGACGGCAACACCTGTGCTTACTTCATTTGCGAAAGCATCGGCACTTTGTTGACGGCGACTGTTAACACCACCAACATCGTCTGCGGCACCGGTACCGGTGGCTCTGCCCAAGCGCTGGTCAGCGGCGGCACTACGCCTTATTCTTACTTGTGGAGCAACGGCGCAACAACGCCGAGCATCAATAATCTTCAGCAAGGAACTTATACCGTCACCGCCACCGCCGCCAATGGCTGCACCACTTCCGCAAGTGGCACCGTCGGCTACCAGCCTGGCAGCTACAATATTTCGCTTTCCATCAATCATCCCACTTGCAGCGGCTACGCAAACGGCTCCATCACAGCCACTGCGGCAGGCGGGCAGCCGCCACACACTTATTCCTGGAGCAATAATCAATCGGGCGCAAACATCTCCAACCTTGCGCCAGCAACCTACACCGTCACCGCTACGGACGGCTTCGGCTGCACTGCTACGCAAACCGCCACGCTCAGCTACCAAAGTAATCTGACCGCCACGCTCACCACCTGGAATCCAAGTTGCGCTGGCGCAAACAACGGTTCCATCAGCGTCAACCCTTCCAACGGCATCATGCCTTACAGCTTTTTGTGGAGCACCGGCGCAACCACGCAAACTTTGAACAACGTCGGCGCTGGAACCTACTACGTCACCGTGAGCGACGTGCTCGGATGCACCACCGTGAAATCCGCCATGTTGACTGCGCCACCTCCAATGACTGCCACCGTGACCGGCACAAATGCCTCCAACTGCGGCGTGGAAAATGGCACGGCAACAGCGGTGCCAGGCGGCGGCGGCTCTCCGCCCTTTGCCTACATCTGGAGCAACGGGGCTTCCACCAACGTCATTACCGGCTTGGCGGCGGGGAATTATTCAGTCACCATCTCATCGGTGGCGGGCTGCACGGCAACCGGCTCGGTGACCATTTCGTCGCCAAATACTTTGATTGTCTCTCTTTCCGGCAGCTCGCTGGTTTGTGGCAATGCGAACAATGGCATCCTCACCGCAAACGTCACCTACGGCACGCAGCCTTACAGTTTTGCCTGGAGCAACGGCGGCAATACCCAAACCATCAGCAGCCTGCCCGCCGGAACCTACATCGTCACCGTGACCAGCTCGCAAGGATGCATCGGCACGGCGTCAAAAACCATCGCTGGCAGTCCCCTCATCAACCTGAACGCAACAGTGGAACCCGTGAAATGCTATGGGACTGCCACCGGAAAAATCACCGCCAACGCTTCCGGCGGCACACCGCCACTCGCTTACCATTGGAGCAATGGCGCTTCAGGTTCCATTGCCAGCAATCTTTTGGCAGGGACTTATACCTTGTCAATCGTGGATGGATTGGGTTGCCAAAAAGTCGAATCTTACCTGATTTCCCAGCCTGCCGCTTTGGCTATTAACTTCAACCATTCGGGCGGCAGTTGCGGCAGCGACGGGTATATTTCGTCCAGCGTTTCCGGGGGAACTCAGCCATATTCTTTTGCCTGGAATTCCGGTCAGACGGAGAGCGGCATTTATTTCCTGCCTGCCGGAAATTATTCCCTGACCGTGACCGACGCCAACTTCTGCCAGGCTGTTTCTTCACAGCAATTGACTTCGTTCCCGGTGGTCAGCGTTTCGGCGACCGCCACCAACACAACCTGCAATGGAACGACCGACGGAACCGCCACCGCAGTCGTCAGCGGCGGCACTTCTCCCTTCCAATTTATCTGGAACAACAGCGCAGACACGAGCCATCTCACTGACTTGTCTCCTGGCGCCTACCAGGTTTCTATCACGGATGCCAACGGCTGCAAAAGCTCGGATACGGTGCAGGTGTTGCAAGGCGATGGCTTGAACCTGACCATCGAAGGCACCTATTTCATTTGCCCCGGCAATTTGGGCAGCGCCACCGTTAATCCATTTGGTGGGACGCCGCCGTACGCCTACCTCTGGTCGAATGGACAAACAAGCCAGACCGCCAGCAATCTCACCCCCAGCAATTACCACGTGACGGTCACCGACACATTTGGTTGCAACGGCAACACCAATATCATCCTGTTGCCCGGCGGTGGCTTCGGCATCAATTGGGCATTTGAAAATGCAGCTTGTTTCGGCACGGCGACCGGCAGCGCTTCGGTCGGCATCACCAGTGGCGGGTTGCCGCCTTTTGATTATCTCTGGAATACCGGCGACTCGCTGCCTTCGGTTGACAGCCTGCTCGCAGGCGAATATGTGGTGACCATCACCGACAGCACCGGCTGTTCTTCTTCCCAAATTTTCAACATCGGTCAGCCGCCACTTTTAGAAGTGAACGTGGAAGGTTTCAACGGCAGTTGCGGCAGCAACGGCTACGCCAACGCCAACGTGAGCGGCGGCAGCAACCCATTCACCTACAAATGGAGCAATGGCGCAACCACCCAAAGCGCAGGCAACCTGACGCCCGGCATGTATGCGGTCACCGTGACGGACGCCCACGAATGCACTGCCGTTGATTCCGCCGCCATCGAATTGATTCCCGTGCCCGTTTGCAACATCGAACTGACTCAATACGTCGGCGCCATCAACGGCAGCGACGGGCAACTGACCGTGCAACTCGACACGGGCGCACTGCCTTTCACGGTGAAATGGAACGATGGGCAAACCACCCTCACCGCCATCAACCTACCACCCGGCAACCACATTGCCACCATCACCGACGCCAACAACTGCACCGCCGTTTGCAATTTCCAACTTTACAACCCCGGTGAAATCGGCGACTTCGCCTGGCTCGACACTGACAAAGACGGCATCCAGGACGTGGCGGAGACAGGCTTGGCGGGCGCTCAAATCAAGCTTTCCGGCATCAATCAATACGGCGACACGGTGTCCGTCGAAACCACTTCGACCGCTGCCGGAGCTTACAAATTCATCGCCCAGCCCGGCACGTACAAGTTGGCTTTCCTGCCGCCGGACGGCTACGCCAACAGCCCGTACAACCAGACCGGCAACGACTATTTCGACAGCGACCCGAACCCGCTCACGCTCACCACCGCTGAATTTGTCTTGGGTCAAGGCGAAACCAACCTCTCGGTGGACGGCGGCTTTTTTGTCGCAGAGCCTTGCGAAAATTTCACCTCGCCAGGCAGTATTTGCTGCGACCAGACTTTGTGCGGGCCCGGTCAGGAAGTTGCGATTTTGGCAGAAACGGCAGCCCCGGCGGGCGGCTCCGGCGACGCCCAATTTTTGTGGATGACTTCCAACCTGCCGCCGCCCTTCAACCCCGACACTTGGACGCCGCTGCTCGACAATACGGAAGCAAGCCTCGACCCGGGGCTGGTGCAGCAAACCACCTGGTACATCCGTCTCGCCCGGCGAAAAGGTTGCATCGAATTTTTGGAATCGAACATCGTGCAAGTGGCAGTGGACTCGGTCGCCATCGCTGAAATCATTGCCGACGACACCACCTGCCTCGATGTGCCGGTTGATTTTTCTGCTACTGAAAACGCAGGCGCAACCTACGCCTGGGTATTCGAGGGCGCACTGCCCGACAATGGCAGCGCCCAACACGTGCATGGCGTGACCTGGGAGGAATTTGGCGAAAAAACAGTCACCCTTTTGGTCTCCAAAGACGGCTGCACCTCGATGGACGAACTCTCGGTTTATGTTTCCAACATCCCCGTTTACTGCGGTGACGCCTTGATTATCAATGCCGAATTGGACTCGGAGGACATCGTCGTGGTGGATTGGTACTACTCGTTCACTGACAGCGTGACTCGGACTTACACGGTGGAATGGAAATGGGAAAACGATGAGTTTGAAGCCATTGGCAACGAGGATTCCATGCTCCAAATTGACAGCTACCTACACTTCTTCGCCAATCATTCCACCCCGAAACGAGGCAAAAATTACTATCGGGTGCGTCTGAACGACAGCAACGGCACGGAGTTGATTTCCAACGAAGTAGAGGTGATTTACAAAGGCGATTACTCGCTCGTGCATGTTTTCCCGAACCCTTTCAGCGGCGATTTGCAGGTGGACATTCTCGACCGCTATGACAAAAAAATCACGATGGAATTGTTTTCACCGGAGGGAAAGTTGTTGGGCAAATTTGAAGCGACGGAAAAGGAGGATAAGATGACGTTGCCGACGGAGGACTTGCCCGCCGGGGTCTATTTCCTTTTTGTGCGGTATGAAAACGAGCCTCAGAAGATTGTGAAGCTGGTGAAGTGGAACTGATGGGTTGAGAAGGTTAAGGAGGTTTATACTCAACCGAGGCTGTATCATAAGTCGCTTTCAGTCACACTAAGTCGCCTTTCAACTCCTGCACCACATTTTTCCCGCCGATTCGGTGAAATTGAAAATGCCCGCTCCGGCAATTTGCCGGAGCGGGCATTCCTGTTTTGATGGTCAGGCTTTCCATCTACTTTTTAAACTCCAACCCGCCAATCTGCTGCCCGATTTGCTTCCCCTGCTCCACCCCATTTTCAATCGCAGCATTAAAGTGAATGCCGCCGTAGAGCCTCGAAATCGCTGCCTCCTCTGCCATTTCAAAGAAAGAATCGAACGACCTGGGCGAGCCGTCAATGTCAGTGCGGGCTTCATGTGTGTGGTCGGTGAAAGCGTAATTGTCGCCGAACAGGTCGGTGAGAACTTGCGCCGATGCGCCCGACTGCACCGAGTGACCGGAAGTGTATTCCGGGAACGGCGGCGTGGTCAGCAGCGTGGTGTACGTATCATCGAAATGCTCCAAAATGAAAGTCACCGGGCGCATCAGGTTGTAATCGTACTTGCATTTCCAGCAGGAAATGAAGGCGTCGTGAACTGCCAAACCCACTTTGGCGAAGGTTTCCGCAGCTTCTTCGAGGCTTGCGTTTTCCAGTGCCAAGACTTGCGAAGCCACTGAAATCGAGTGACCCGGCGGCGTTCCTGTCTTGCCTGGGTCGTCGCTCCAAAAATGGGCGATTTTGATTTGTTCGTCCGTCAGGCTCGAAGTCACGGTATAGACTTCAAAAGCCTCAGCATAAAATGCCGAAGTCGGGTCGGTGGAAAATTCGGGATGGGCAACTGGTTGCGTGTCAGCCACATCTGCCACGAGAAATGGGCGAACGCTGCCCCAGTAAGGTTGCAAAGCCTTCGAAAAACCAGGCGGCGTGGGCACCCACAAACCTGCGCCGACCGGCGGCGTGTAGTCTGCGGGGAAATTGGTCAGATAGGCTTCATCCTGCCCGTCGGACACGGAATATTGATAAATAGCCTCGCCCACCGACACGCCGTAAGCCTTCGAGCGGTCGGCAACTTCTTGCGAAACGGTAGCTGACAGGTGGCTGAAATGCTCGGCTTCCAGGTCGGCAATGGCTTGCAGATTGTCGGCGGAGGCATTTTTGTAGAGCTTGGTCATCACGTGCGCAAGGGCTGCGTTGGCGACGATTTCCCACTGGTACTCCTTGCCTTTTTCGATGGCAGGAACGGCGCCGGCATCGAATTCATTGAGTTGACCTTGCAGCGTTTGGTAGTCTTTCATGCCGCCTACGACTGCTTCGTAAAGTGCCACACCCGTGTATCCGTAGGCTCTGGCGGCAACTGGCGGCGTGAAACCGGCAGTTTCTTTGGTCAGCTTGAGCGCCAGCTCAAAATAGGAAATGGGCACGTCGGCTGGGAAATCGGAAGTGGGGACGGTGTCGTCGTCTTTTTTACAGCCAGCGAGAAAGGCGACGGCGAGCAAAAACGAAAATGAGAGTAGCTTAAAACAAGTCTTCATGGAAACACAAAGGTTTGAGAAACATGAATTTAGCTTGCCGATTGCCAGCAGCAAAATTGCCTCCGGCAGGTGGCGAGCTACTGTTCATGAGTTGGTGAAAAAATGGATGGTTGTTTTAAAAAATTGAATTCAAAGTGAAGAGGCAAGTGGTAAGTCGTCGCTGTTTTGGGAAAAATTTGGCAAACTTTGAGCGCAGAAGCCAGGCGCACGGAACTGTTACATCGCAGAGCAAAACTAACACCGCACCTGCCTGACAATCTTAAATTGACTTTAGAATCTGCTTAGAAATAACTTAGAAATCGCTCGCCTGAGATTCTCGAAGCCAACCAACGCTCATTTTGCAGCCCAATCCGCATGAAAATTTTACTCATCGAAGACGAAGTCAAGACTGTTCAATCCCTTAAAAAAGGATTAGAGGAACGCCAGATTGCCGTGGACTTTGCCTACGACGGCTACACCGGTCGCCTGCTGGCGGAGCGGGGCAATTACGACGTCATCATTTCCGACGTCATCGTGCCGCACCTCAATGGGTTCGAGTTGGTGCGGCACCTGCGTCAGGCAGGCATTCGCACACCAGTTTTGCTGCTTTCTGCGCTCGGCGCAACGGACGACAAAGTGGTTGGTTTCGACGCTGGCGCAGACGATTACCTTGTTAAACCCTTTGAATTCAAGGAGTTGCTGGCTCGAATCAAAGCCCTTGCCCGCC